>JAURXC010000284.1 GCA_030654645.1 Deltaproteobacteria bacterium
ACAGTATGAACGTGGGCCGTGGAGTCAGCTTGAGAGGACGTTACTGATGCCGTCAGTTTGACTGAGGGTGCATTTGTTTCATCTTCCCCGCAACCAAATACCAGGACTGTAGCTGCTAATAAACCAAATGCCATGAAATTCTTTATTGCATAGTTCATTTGTTTCCTCCGGGAAAGATGTTGTTTAATTTGTAGAATAGTTCTTATTTAAGCAGTAATAAGACAAAATAACAAGAACAAAAAGGATGCTATTGATCCTTTTTTACCCCGGTCCATTGATTGAATCAGTATAATCTTAGTAAGTTACAAGTTATTTTCTGCGATTTTCAGGCAGAAAATAATTTCGTTAACTTACTTATCCTGTTTATCAGGGTCAGGTTTTTCGTTCTTGTTGAAAGCATCCTGGAGAAAACAGGATAAAGAGCCTCTATCGCATCACTGAATGATTTCGAAGTATTTGGATCTCCCGCGCCATCAACCATGAGGAAGTTCATTTGCGGAACCTCGACAATTTCGACCTTCTTGGCCGAGGGGGTGTAAAGGTGCTTAAGTTGCTTTTTGAAGTCTATTTTTTCCATCACCATCTCCTTTCTAAAGTCATTCAAATAAAGAAAAACTAGCCGGAAAGCGCCGCGAGATAACCATAGAACGGCGCCAGAAGGAAAAATCCCTTGCGCAGGTCGTCCGCAAGCCCCTGCGTGAAAAGGACCTTGTCCGCCTGCCGGTTGCAGACCAGATAAAGGTTCTTCCGCATATGCCACCCTTGCAGGTCATCCGCCAGGTCGGGCTTGAGCACCCGCTTGTACAGATCCCCCTCCAGCACAAAGGTATCCTGTTTCCCCAGAAAGGCCACTGCCTGGCGGAACCGCTCCGGCCTCTGTTCGACCTCCACGCGCAAACGATCCATGGTCCCCTTGGAGGCGCTGTAAAACCCCATACCGAAGCGATAGGAGTCAGCCGCGACCTCGAAAAAATAGGCCGGTGCATCCTGCCAGGCGGTGAGCGGGCGTTTGTAGGTGAGCCACATGGTGGTCTTGTAGGGGGATTTGTCGCGCGAAAAGCGGGTATCGCGGTAGATACGGGAAACGACTCGGCGCGGCTCAATGATCAGGTCGGGGTCGATGACGGCGAGCGGACCGGCCAGGGCAGCGGCCAGCTGCTGGAGCGGCTCCTGGAGAAGCCGGCGGTATTCGTCTTTGTGCGCCTCGAACCACTCCTTGCGGTTGTTGGCGGCCAGGGCGCGCATGAATTCCAAGGTATTTGGCGTGAAGCCGGTGAAGGCTGTTTGCTTGACCATCTTAACTTCTCCTTTCCTCTCACTCCCGACCCGGTGGCTTTGGGCGATCCTCCTTGCCAGCGGTCCATCCGGCGCTTGCCTCGGGATACGAATCAAAACGGGGGATATAGGGTTTGATGTCGATCAGTGACGTCCCATCGAGAACGTCGATGCCGGATACGTGCAGGATGTTTCCTTCGCGGCGCAGCAGCGTGACCACGGAAAGCCCCAGGCCGTTGGGGCGGCAGGGATGGCGGGAGGCAAACACGCCGTGCGGCTCGTCGTCCAGAAAGGTCGGGCGGGAGAGAATTACCTCGCCGGCCCGGTCGAAACGGTAAATGAGGATCAAGTGCGAGAAGGTCTCGATATCCTTGAGGCCGGGAGCGAATTCAGGGAATACTTCTACGGTTCCCTCCGCCTCCGGCTGGAAGGCACCTTGGATGGGCGCTTCCTCCTTGGTTCGGAAACGGGAGCGGATGACGCCGATGGGATGTATTTTCATGTTTGCACCTCCCGGAGAAATATGCGCATCAACGGGGAAAGGCTCCGTTGTTGATATCAAGGCATGTTTCGTTAACGTATTCTGGACATTCCGTTGCCAGCCAGACAATCGCATTGGCCACCTCTTCCGGTTTTGCAAATCAGCCGGTGTAAACCATGTTTTTAATGGCTTTTTTACGATCCTCGGGAATGACCTTCAGCATATCAGTCTCGCAGTGTTTGAAAATGCCATCACTCCACAATCTTATAACCCGCCATTTTAAGGGAAGGCCTGGTATAGCAAAAGATCATCTCTACCGGTTCGTCAAAGGGATTGTAAAACCAATGAACCGCTCCTCGCGGAACAAACATGGTATCTCCTTGGCACATCTCGGCTTCCGTATCGCCGATGCCACTCATTCCTTTGCCGGACAGGATGTATATCACTTCTTCGGCGTCCTGATGAATGTGTTTCTTGTGCAAGGCCGTTTTTGCCTCGAATCTGCAATGTGCGAAAGTAATGTCTTCAGCACCGACGGTGTCTTTATCGACAAGTACAACCCTTGTAGCGTTATTTAAATCTTTGATTGGCTCATTTCTTCCATCCTCGGGTTTCAGCAAATACTCTATGGCTGTTTTCATCATTTACCTCCCTTTTAATGTCGCCGTTGAGCAATAAGATCAACATAAGCGCCTTCAATCAGCTGCGCTGGTTCAACGCCGAGTTTTGCCATAAGTTCATGTGCTTCCTGGCTGCCGACTTTGCTGGGCTCGCCCTGATCTAGAACAACCTCCAGCTCCAGGAAGTGCCCCAAACCTTCGACTTTGTCCAGATGAACCCGCGTTCTCCCGACAAGAAACAATGTGCGGTGTTTCTGAACTCTACCTGCCTGCCCATAATGTCGTCAATAGTTGTGAGTTGCAACTAATTTTGTCGCAAGCAGTCGCGATGACTTTGAAGAAGAGGGGAAAGACAAGGATGGGGAAAAGGTGGGAAAATAAAAATGGATCTATGGGAGTTGCCACCCGTAGATCCATTTAAAATAAGCTCAACAAATGAATTTGCTGAGAGTAACGTTTGGCTCCCCTTCACGGACTCGAACCATGGACAAGGTGATTAACAGTCACCTGCTCTACCAACTGAGCTAAAGGGGAATATTGGTTTCTTGCGCACGCCCTGTTTATGGGCTTTCCCGGACTTTTTAACAGTCAGACCCGGCTGTGCAGCAAGGTGAAGATATATAGCACAGCCTTTTTGAGGCTGTCAATACGAAAATTATTTTTGATTGCCTGAATCAGGTCTGTTTTTGTCATTCTCCTGAGAAATGGCCTTATCTTCCAGGAACTCGATGAAATTAATCGTCCGGGTGACGAAGCGCAGGTTGAAGCGGCTCTCGTAGAGCAGCAGGGTCGAAGCGGCAAACAGGAACAGACCGCCGGCAAGCGCCAGCAGGGTCGGTATCCAGGCCTGTTCTGGGCTGCCGTAGGCCACGTTGACTCCGATGGCCAGGCTGGCCGCCACAAACAGCACCGTGGCGGTGTACAGGGCCGCCATTGCCTTCTGGATCAGCACCGCTCTTCTTTTTTGCAGTTCAACCTGCGCCTTCAGGTTTTTCAACCGTTCCATGGGATAGCTGCTCTTGCACTGCAGGATCGTTTCAACCTCGTTCTTCATCACGGTCACGCGGTCGAAGATGCGCCCCAGACGGGCCGAAGTGGAAAATATCAGCGTGCCGCAGGCCGAGATCAACACAGCCGGTGTGATCATCGAAGTCAGGATGCGCGAGCTGGAGAGCGCCTCCAGGATTTCCTTATCTTGGATGGCCATGTCAGTCCCTGAACCGTTTCAGCAGATCATTGTACCCGTCGATGCGCCGGTCGCGCAGAAACGGCCAGATGCGCCGTACCCGCTCGCTTCTGGCCAGGTCCAGTTCCACCTGCACGATTTCCTCCCTGTCCCGTGAGGCTTCCACCAGGAATTCACCCTGGGGGCCGGCTGCAAAGCTGCTTCCCCAGAACTTGATGCCAATGTCGTTACACTCCGTAGAAGCTTCGTAGCCGACCCGGTTGACCGCCAGAAGCGGCAGGCCGTTGGCTATGGCATGGCCGCGCTGGACCGTGATCCAGGCCTCGCGCTGGCGCTCCTGCTCCTCACCGGTGTCGTTGGGATCCCAGCCGATGGCGGTCGGATAGATCAGCAGGTCGGCCCCGGCCAGCGCCATCAGCCGTGCCGCTTCCGGATACCACTGATCCCAGCAGACCAAGACTCCCAGCTTGCCGACCGAGGTCTCGATCGGCGTGAAGCCCAGGTCGCCCGGCGTGAAGTAGAATTGTTCGTAGAAGCCGGGGTCGTCGGGGATGTGCATCTTGCGGTAGGTGCCGGCGATGCTGCCGTCTTTTTCCAGCACCACCGCGGTGTTGTGATACAGGCCGGGGGCGCGGCGCTCGAATAGCGAAGCTACAATCACGATCCCAAGCTCGCGGGCCAGTTGGCCGAGTGTCGCCGTGGACGGGCCGGGGATCGGTTCGGCCAGGTCGAACAGGTCCGGGTTCTCGATCTGGCAGAAATAGGGGCCAGTATGCAGCTCCTGCAGCACCACCAGCTTCGCGCCTGAGGCGGCCGCTTCCCGGACCATGCCGCAGCTCTTTTCCAGGTTGGAATCGCGATCGTTGCCGCAGCTCTGCTGGATCATGGCCGCCTTCAGGATAGTCATGCCAACACCCCCTGGGGAAGCTGCATGGTCACGCAGTGCAGCGAGCCGTGCTGTTCCAGCAGAGGCAGGCAGTCGATGCCGATCGCCTCGCGGCCGGGAAAGGCCTGGCCGATCAGTTCCAGGGCCTTCCGGTCTTTCTCCGGGTCGCGGTAGGTCGGAACCAGCACCGCGCCGTTGATCACCAGGAAGTTGGCGTAGGTGGCAGGCAGGCGGTGGGCGGCGCTGTCGAAGCGGGCCGTGGGCCAGGGCAGGGCGACCAGGTTATAGGGCGATCCATCCGGGGTCTTGAAGGCTTTCAGCTCCGCTTCCATCAGCTTGAGTGTTTCAAAGTGTTCATCAAGCGGATTTTCGCAGGCCTGGTAGACGATCGTGTTGTTCGGGCAGATGCGCGCCAGCGTGTCGATGTGGGAGTCGGTATCGTCTCCGGCCAGCCAGCCGTGGTTGAGCCAGAGTACCCGGCGCGCCCCGATCAGCGAGGCCATGGCCTGCTCGATCTCGCTCCTGTTCAACTGCGGGTTGCGGTTGGGAGAAAGCAGGCATTCGGCGGTGGTCAGGATCGTTCCCAGGCCGTCGCTCTCGATACTGCCCCCTTCGAATACCAGTCCGATCGTGTTCAGGTTGGGTTTCAGCGCACCCAGTTCCTTGAGCCGTTTCGTAATCTGATTGTCGTGGTTGGCGGCGAACTTGAGTCCCCAGCCGTTGAAGCCGAAGTCCATCAGTACCGGTTTGTCATTGTATATAACCGTGATCGGGCCGAAGTCCCGTGCCCAGGTGTCGTTGCTGGGGATTTCGCAGATGGTGACGCTATTCAGTTCAACTCCCACGGATGCCAGGTATTCGGCGGTTGACGAAACGTGCGGCGTGGCCAGCAGCACGCGTTCGAATCGGGTGATCTGGCGGATGATTTCGGCAAAGACCGGCCGGACTTTGTCCAGCGTCCCGGCCCAGTCGGTTGCTTCGTGCGGCCACGCCAAAAGGACTCCATCCTGTATTTCCCATTCGGCGGGTAATCTTGGGTTCATTATGCGGCGCTCCTTGGTGGTAAAGTGGCGGGGATTATAAGTTATAGCCGCATCCCGCGCAAGCATCCTGTAATCAGGAGGAAATAATTTCAAGTTTTGCCTTGATTTATCTCACCGATTGCATTAGTAAAATGTATTCATAATTTGTATACAGTATGTTGAGCCGGATCTACATATCAACACAATCCCCACACAGAAAGGAGAGTATCAATGTCCACCAAACCGTTCGTTTATCAGGAGCCGTTCCCGCTTGCCAAGGATGAGACCAAATACCGCAAGATCGAGGGCTCGGAAAAGTACGTGACCGTCGAGAAATTCGCCGATAAGGATGTTGTCAGGGTTTGCCCGGAGGCGCTTTCGATCCTGGCCAACGAGGCCATGAAGGATGTTTCCTTCCTGCTGCGCCCCGCCCACAACGAGCAGGTGGCCAAGATCCTCGCCGACCCCGAAGCATCGATGAATGACAAAGGCGTGGCGCTGGCTTTCCTGCGTAATGCCGAAATCGCCGCACAGTTTGATCTGCCGGTCTGCCAGGATACCGGCACCGCCACCATCGTCGCCAAGAAGGGACAGCAGGTCTGGACCGGCGTCAAGGACGAAGAGTGGCTATCCAAGGGTGTTTACAAGACCTACACCGAAGAGAACCTGCGCTATTCCCAGACCGTGGCTCTGGATATGTACGAAGAACTCAACACCGGCACCAACCTGCCGGCCCAGATCGACATCATGGCTACCGACGGCGATTACTACAAATTCGTATTCATGGCCAAGGGGGGCGGTTCCGCCAACAAGACCATGCTCTATCAGGAGACCAAGGCGCTTTTGACACCGGACAAGCTGTACAAGTATCTGGTGGAAAAGATGAAGTATCTCGGCACCGCCGCCTGCCCGCCGTACCACATCGCCTTCGCAATCGGCGGTACCTCGGCCGATGCCTGCATGAAGACAGTCAAACTGGCCACCGCCAAGGAACTGGACGGACTGCCGTCCAGCGGCAATGAGCACGGCCAGGCTTTCCGCGACGTGGAGCTGGAAAACAAACTGCTGGAAGCGGCACAGAAGCTCGGCATCGGCGCCCAGTTCGGCGGCAAGTACTGTGCCCATGACGTACGCGTTGTCCGCCTGCCGCGCCACGGCGCATCCTGCCCGGTCGGCATGGCTGTTTCCTGTTCGGCAGACCGCAACATCAAGGCCAAGATCACCAAGGAAGGCCTGTTCGTCGAGGAGATGGACCGCAATCCTGGCCGCCTGATTCCGGACCAGTATCGCGGCAAGCACGAGCATGGCGTCAAGATCGACCTGAACATGCCGATGAAAGACATCCTGGCCGAACTGACCAAGCATCCGGTCTCAACACCGCTGCTGCTCTCCGGCACGATCGTGGTCGGCCGCGACATCGCCCACGCCAAGTTCAAGGAGATCATGGACAGCGGCAAGCCGCTGCCGGAATACCTGCTCAACCACCCGATCTACTACGCAGGTCCGGCCAAGACTCCTCCCGGCAAGGCCTCCGGTTCCTTCGGTCCGACCACGGCCGGCCGCATGGACAGCTATGTTGACGAACTGCAGTCCAAGGGCGGTTCGCTGATCATGATCGCCAAGGGCAACCGCAGCCAGCAGGTCACCGACGCCTGCAAGAAATACGGCGGGTTCTACCTCGGTTCAATCGGCGGCCCGGCAGCTGTCCTGGCCGAAGAGAACATCAAGAAGGTCGAGTGCATCGACTTCCCCGAACTGGGAATGGAAGCTGTCTGGAAGATTGAAGTCGAGAACTTCCCTGCCTTCATCCTGGTCGATGACAAGGGAACCGACTTCTTCAAGCAGCTCGGTCTGTAATCAGATCTGACGTTACAAAGAAAAGCCCCCGGTTGCGCATGCGGCCGGGGGCTTTTTCTGTTTGGGAGGATGGACTCTATAACTGTTCCAGTAACTTGATTTTTCGTTCTTTATATTCGTTCTCGTCAATTAGCCCCTTTTCGAACAGTCCTTTCAATCTCAGCAGTTTGCTCTCTATATCATCGCCCGGCAATGGCGCAGGGGTGCTTGTGTTTTGAGGTGATGCCATCGAGATGTTGGTGCCGCCGGCAACAGCCCGTTTTTCTTCCAGCTC
>JAURXC010000285.1 GCA_030654645.1 Deltaproteobacteria bacterium
CCGCAAGGGCAGGCATCGTTGCGGCCGGCGGCTTTCTGGCTTTTGGCCGGTTCCTGGACACGATCCTCGTCTCCGGCCAGGTTGAAGACCAGCTTTTTGCTGCGCTGTTCTTCTGCCATCTCCTCGATTTCCTCGCCACCATGTTGGAGCTGAACCCAATAGACACGCTCTACAACTTCTTCCCGGATGCGGATCATCAGCTCCATGAAGAGGTTATAGGCCTCTTTCTTGTACTCCTGCTTGGGATCTTTCTGGCCGTAACCCCGCAGGCCGATGCCTTCCTTGAGATGGTCGATATTCAAAAGATGGTCTTTCCAGTGAGTATCTATGGCCTGAAGCATCATGACCTTGATCAGGTGGTCTATCAGTTCATCGCCCATTTCCTGAACTTTTGCCTCGAATATGGACTGGGCCTGTTCCTTCAAGGTGTCGCGGAAATTTATCGGGGTCAGCCGGCTCAGCAATTCCCTCGGAAGGTCCAGTTGCAGGTTGAAGCACCTGAAAACCACATCGCTGATTCCCTGCCAATCCCATTCGTGCGCGGGCGTTTTTTCAATGGCATAGGTTGCTACGATATCATCGATGGTTTCCTGCAGCATCTCCAGGAAGCTCTCCCTGATCGCCTGACCGGCAAGGATTTCACGGCGCTGTGTGTAAATAACCTCACGCTGCTTGTTCATTACGTCATCATATTCGATCAGGTGTTTACGTATGTCAAAGTTATGCGCCTCAACTTTCTTCTGAGCATTCTCAATCGACTTGGTGATCATGCCGTGTGTGATTGCTTCACCTTCTTCAATTTTCAGCAGGTCCATGATCTTGGCCACACGTTCGGACCCGAAAATGCGAAGCAGGTCATCTTCCAGTGACAGATAGAACTTTGATGAACCCGGATCGCCCTGGCGGCCGGAACGGCCGCGTAACTGGTTGTCAATGCGGCGGGATTCATGGCGTTCGGTACCGAGAATATGCAGTCCACCAAGTTTGGTTACCTCGTCATGTTCGGCGGCACATTGTGCTTTGTACTGTTGTATGATCGCCTG
>JAURXC010000290.1 GCA_030654645.1 Deltaproteobacteria bacterium
AAACCACCGGCAACGCAAAGAATCACCTTTTTGCTGTTCATCGCGTATTCAAGCAGCGGCAGATAAAAGCTCTTGGCGTGCTTCATGATCGCACTCTCCTTCTCCGGATGCGGTTTCAGAAACAGGATGCAGAGCACCGGAATGACAAAAATCGAGAGAAACAGCGAAGCCAGCAACGCGATCGCCACCGTGATCGCCAGCGGCCCGAACATTTTTCCTTCGATCCCTTCCAGTGACAGGATCGGAATAAAGGTGATCGCGATAATCAGTTCGCCGAAGATACTCGGTTTTCGAACCTCCATCACCGCCCGCAGCACCGTTGACAGCTTGGAATGCTTTCCACCCTCCTCGCACAGATGGCGCTGCACGTTTTCCACCTGGATGATGGTGGTGTCGATGATCATGCCGATCGAGATTGCCAGTCCGCCCAGCGACATCAGGTTGGCGCTGATACCGGCCAGTTTCATCACGATGAAGGTGGCCAGCAGCGACAGCGGCAACGCGATCAGCACCACCAGACTACCCCGGATGCTGTTCAGCAGCAGATACAGCACGATCAGTACCAGGACCGAGCCTTCGATCAGGGCCTTGTTGACCGTGCCGACACTGGCGCTGACAATATCGCTGCGGTCGTAGTAGGGCACGATTTTGATGCCGTCCGGCAGCATGTTGTTGCCGTTGATCTCACTAACCTTTTCCTTGACCCGGCGCACGACATCGCGGCTGTTTTCGCCGCGCAGCATCATGGCGATGCCGCCGACCGCCTCATCCTTGCCGTTCTTCATCGACGCGCCCATACGCACCGCTTCACCGACCTTGACCTGGGCCACATCCCGGATATAGGTCGGCGTGCCCCCCTGGGATTTGAGGACAATTGTTTCAATGTCGCTGATATCCTTGATCAGGCCGACGCCGCGCACGATGTACTGATCCGTGCCCCGTTCGAGCACATTGCCGCCGACGTTTTCATTGTTGCTGCCGATGGCGGAATGGACATCATCGACGGTTATGCCGTATTTCAGCAGTTTTTCCGGCGACACTATCACCTGGTACTGCTTGAAATAGCCGCCATAGGAGTTGATCTCGTTCACTCCGGCAACAGATTTCAACTGCGGGGTGACGACCCACTCCTGGATGGTCCGCAGGTTGGTCAGGTAGGCGATTTTCTGTTGCGGATCATCAGGCATCTTCCCTTCCAGCGTGTACTGATAGATCTCCCCCATGGCGGTGCCGATCGGCCCCATGGCCACCTCAACCCCCTTGGGAACCTTTTCCTTGGCTTCGGCCAGACGCTCGAACACCAGTTGCCTGGCAAAGTAGATATCCACGTTGTCCTTGAAGACGATGGTGACGATCGACAGGCCGAACTTGGTGACCGAGCGCATCTGCTCGATATCCGGCAGCCCGCGCATGGCCATCTCGATCGGATAGGTAACATTGCGCTCGATCTCGATTGCGGAGAGTCCATCGGCGTGGCTGACAACCTCTACCTGGATGTTGGTAACATCGGGAAAGGCATCGATCGGCAGTTTCAGATATGAGTACAATCCGAATGCAATAATCAGCAGCGAAAGGAATATGACCATCCCTTTCTGCCGCAACGTATATGCTATTATTTTTTCTAACATTAGAGGTGATCTCCCGTTAACTCGTAACTCCTCAAAATTGTTTCGCACGGATATCTGGATATCTTTGAATAATTCTGGGTCAGAAAACCGTTTCACGCGGATAACATCTGATAAAAATCAGATTTTGAGCCAAAAAAGGGGTTAATCAGATGTCAATCCGACTTTATCAGATTTGATCCGCGTGAAACCGCCTTTGGTTTTTCATGTCCGGCTCCCTGTGTCACTTGCCGTGGCCATGTTCGTCTGTCATTTCACCCTTCTTAATTTCAGACTTGAGAATGAAAGAGCCCTTGAGCGCGTAGTTTTCGCCCTCTTTCAGGCCGGAAACGATCTCGACCATACCGCCTGCCGTCCGGCCCGTCTGAACTTGGCGCGCCGCGAATTCAGCTTCATTTTCCGCCACGAAGACCACCTTTTTACCGTCAAGATCCTGTACCGCCTCTTCGGGCACCGCCAGCACCGGCGGCGCGTCGGCGGCCAGCGCCAGCTCAGCCGTGGCAAACATCTCCGGTTTCAGTTTGCGCCCAGGGTTGGCGACCTCGATTCGTGCCTTGACCGTGCGGGTGGCTTCATTCACCAAGTCGGCGATGTAGGTGATGCGCCCCTTCAGTTTCAGGTCCGGAAAGGCGCCGACCATGATCGTGGCGGACTGTCCCTTACGCACCTTAGCCAGATCTTTTTCGTTGATGTCCACCAGCACCCAGACCGAGGAGAGATCGGCCACGGTGTAGAGACTTTTGGAGGGATCGGAGAGTTCGCCGACAATGGCATGCTTCTCGGTAATGATGCCGCTGATCGGCGACTTGACCGGCAGCAGCGGCCTCTTGCGGTTTTCTCCCTTCAGATCCGATACTGAAATGCCATACAGGGACAAACGTTCTTCATCGGTGTGCAGTTCGGTCTGGGTGGTCTTGTAGTCGGTCTCGGCCTGGAAAATGTCTTTTCTGGCCGCGATCTTCTTCTCCACCAGCACCTTGATCCGGTCCATGTTGGCCTGGGCCAGGGCCAGCCGGGTCTTCGACTGGTGATAGCGGTTGAGCGCTTCACCCAGCTCGACACTGTCCAGGGTCACGAGCGTCTGGCCGGAGGCGACGCTGTCGCCCAGAGAGGCCCTGACCGCGACGACCTTGCCGCTGATGCGTGGCGAGACATGGGCGATGCGGTCGGCATTGGTCTCGACCTTGCCGGTGGCGCTGATCACGCCCGCCAGAGGCCGTTTGCTTGCCGGGGCAACCACCACGCCGTTCTGCTTCTGCGCCTCGGCGGTCATGATAACCCTGCCTTCCTCCCCATGTTCGTCATGGCCTTCATGCCCCTCTTCCTTATGGCCTTCTTTGCCTTCATCATGGCCACCCCCCTTTTCCTCCTTATGGCCGGCCTCCTGCTTTTCAGCATGCTCGCCGCCAGCGCTTGTCAATTGGGTAAAACGATAGAAGAGGCCGCCACCCAGAGCCACGGCCAGAATTACCACGATGATGATTGCTTTTTTGTTCACTGCATCCTCCGTATTGTTCGCACGCGATGTAGGGGCAAACCTTGTGTTTGCCCAATAACGGGCGATCACGAGGATCGCCCCTACGGGTCCATGAATTATTCCAGCGAGTCTCCCACTGCCGATTCCAGCCTTGTCAGAGCTGCCTGACGGTCGTGCAACGCCGTAAGATATCCGTCACTGACCTCGAAAAATTTCTTCTGTTCCTGTATCACGGCCAGAATACCGACTTCACCAAGGCGATAGGCCTCGCGGGTCAATTGCAGGTTTTCTTCCAGCTGGGGAATGATGCTGGATTTGTAGAGCGAAAGAACTTTATCGGCATTCAGAAGGCCGGCGTAAGCCGTCTCCACCTCCCGGCCGGCATTCCTGACGGCGGCAGTCAGACGGCTTTCACTGCTGCTCCTTTTGGCTTTGGCTTCCTGAACGCCGGCCCGATTCCTGTCAAACAGCGGTATGGGGAGCGACAACCTCAAACCAATGGTATAGGCCGTGTCCTTCCCCTCAATCCCGCCGATCTCCATGGCGGTTGTGTCCCGCCTGAAAGCAAAGCCAGCGGTGAGGTTGGGAATCCCATCAGCCCGGGCCAGGGCAATGTCCGCCTCGCCCCTGTCTTTTTCGGCTTCCAGCGCTTTCAGGTCCGGCCGCTTCCCTTGCGCGAGCTGTTTCAGCTCAAACGGTTTCTTTGCCATAACGGTTTCGGTGTCGAATGTCCCGACAACAGCAGGCGCTTCGCCCGGTGGAAGTCCCATCAGTGCCCATAGTTTGGCCTGATTCCGGTTCAGCGTGTTTTCGACCTCAATCCTGGCCCCTTCGCTGCGTGCCAGTTCCACCTTGATCAGACCCATCTCCAGCTCCGGAATGTCTCCGGCGGCCAGTCTCTCCCTGGTCACATCAAGCAGTTGACGATTGAGCGCAATTGAACGATCCGACAGGGCGATGCGCTGCTCTGCCAGGACCACATCGTAAAAAGCCGTCTTTACCTCTTCGCGAAGCAGCCTCTCACGATCGGCCAGCTGCCAGCGGTAGATCTCCAGTTCCTGACCGGCGATGGCCAGCCGCTTCTGCCGTTTTCCCGCCAGCAGGAATTCCTGCGACACCCCCAGTGACAGGTTGTTCTCGGAACTGCTGCCGGTCAGAGCGCCCGTGCCCGCCTCAAAATCGAGCGTCGGGTTCGGCAGAAGTTCCGCCCTGGCCTTGCCGGCATCACGGATGCCTTTTTCTTCACGATACGACTTGAGGTCGCCGTTGTTCTGTAGCGAGACCTCGACAACCTGAGTCACCGAGAGCTTTTGTTGTGTTTCTGCCAGCAGCGGTGTTGACGATAAAACGGACACAATTCCGGACACCAGCAACAGTGCCCTCCGTGCAAATGCAGTCGTTCCCAAAGGAATAACCTCCTTAATTCAGTTTTGAATGATGAGATGAAAAATGGCAGTGGACGCACCACGACCCGGGGAGAAGACGGAACTGTACCTGGACAGCGCGGACTGCTCCCGGCGCGGTTTTTTTGGCTTATTTCTGCGGGGGAATAAACTTGGAGAGGTAGACTTCGGGTAAAAACCTGAAAGGGTCGGACGTTTGCAGATCAAGAATCAGCGGGTTGAAATCGAATTTAAACTGTTGAACGATCAGGGGCGCATGGCAGGCGCAGTTGAGGCAGTTGTCGCAACCGTCATAATCCTTGTGCTGTTCCAGGGGGGAGCATGGGCACTGGTGGGGTTCGGCAATTTCCGGCGACAGTGCCTGATCGCCTGCGGTCGCGAGGTGACTCTGCATGGCGTGCGCACTTTCATGCACGCCATTGACCGTGACGGTCAGCATGACCACCAGCAGCAGCCGGGCAAAGAATTGTATCGGGATAAATTTTCGCATGGTTAATTAAATCAATACTGTCCAACTGATCCCGAATTGTCAAGGGCATATTCTATCGACGAAAAATCGGATATATATGGCATACAGTGATATTGTTATTTTTGGTGAAATCTGATACTTGCTTGCACGAATGTTGCAGTTGCGTCTATATAGGGAATACGGGAAATCATGTGATATGGAACTAGCACGCAGAAACAGCCGGCTGAATCCGGCCGCCGCTTTGATCTGGCTCTCGGCCCTGGCTGGGCTGATACTGACGATCATGGAACTTTTGAAGATCTGTACCGATGCCTGCAGCGAGACCGCCGCCTTCACCATTTTCGGCATCAATTTCGGCTGGTTCGGACTGGCCTTCTTTTCCACCGTGCTGATCTCCCTGGCCGCACGAAAACGACTCCCACTGGCGGGTCTGCTGCTGTCGCTGCTCTTTTTCGGGGCGGCGGGAGCTGAAATGAGGTTTATCTGGCTGCAGAAATATGTGATCGGAAAGTGGTGCCCCATCTGTCTGGCAATCGCCGCGGCAGTCTATCTCGGCAGCTCTGCGCTGCTTTATGAAACCATACGGAGAGAACCAATGAAAACCGGATTTAAAAAAATCGCAGTAATGATCGTCGCACTCGTCATCGGCACAATCACGGCTACTTTTGGCGTGGTCAAAGAGAGCCAGGCAGGGCTTGATCTGTTCCTCGGCAAGGCAAAGAGCCCGGTCACGGTCTATTTCATCAGCGACTGGTTCTGTCCGGTCTGCCAGCAGATCGAGCCGCGCATCGAGCAGATTCATGCCAGCATTGTCAACGATGCCCGTGTCACCTTTATCGACTACCCGATCCATGCCGAGACAAACAACTTCACCCCCTACAACCTGCAGTTCCTGGCCTTCGAGAAGGAAAACTACCCCAAACTGCGCAGCGCCCTGGCCACACTGGCCAAAAAAACCAAAACCCCGACTCCCGAACAGGTTCAGGCCGCGGTGACACCTTATGGCGTCAAGCTGAGACAGGTGAACTATGCCGACATCCTCTACGGCCTGCAGACAAACCTGACCACCTATCGCGGATTCGGTGTGACCGCCACGCCCACCGTGGTCGTGG
>JAURXC010000308.1 GCA_030654645.1 Deltaproteobacteria bacterium
CCGCAAGTGGAATTTGCCCTGGTGGAAACGCGCCATGATCCGCAACAGCGATAAACTGATCAACAGAATTCAAAGCCAGATGGAAAAGAAGTTGTACGGCCACTCGCTGATGGAAAAGCTGATCGATGGGAAGCTGCATTATGAGTAACTCTAATAGCTCCGCAACCAGCGAAAAATCTTACCTGATCGTCTGCTTTCGCTTTGTTGGTGATGTATTTGTCACAACACCGCTGGCTCTTTCCATCAAGACCGCCCATCCTGACGCCGTTATCGATTACCTGGTGTTTAAGGGGACTGAAAAGGTTCTGGCCAAGAATCCGTACATCCGGAACGTAATTACTGTTCCGAGAGGTTCCAGCGGAATTAGCATCCTATACTCACTGTTCAGAAAATATGACATCGCCATTGCAGCCTATCCTTCCGACAGGACGGTAGTTGCTGCCGCGGTTGCAGGCAAACGCTCTCTGGGTTTGACAACCGGTTTCAGAAAAGAGTGGTGGAAACATCTTGCATTAGACAACCACTACGTCTGCTATGATCTTATCCATGCTGTTTCCAATATGCTCATGCCATTGAGGATGCTGGAGGTCGAACCGATACCGCGCGTAGTGATGGGTTACGATGATTGCGACAAAGCTTTTGCCTCCGAAACAATTTCTCATTCACGTTACATCATCATGCACCCGTACAGCATGAAGGGCTATAAATATTGGCCGGCAGCCAACTGGGCCAAGCTTGCGACTCTTATACAGGAGCAGACCAACTGTACCGCGGTTTTCACAAAAACACCCGAACCGGAAGGGTCGGAACTCCTGGAGCAGATTCTGAAAATTGCCCCCCCGGAAACCAGAGCATTTGATGCACCATGTTCAATAAACCAACTGGCAGCGATAATTAAAGGTTCAACCGCATTTATAGGAATAGATACTGCAATCACACATATAGCAGCATCGCTTGACGTCCCAACAGTTGCCATATTCGGCCCGACCCTGACCCGTTATTGGGCACCCTGGCCCAACGATTGTACTGACCAGTCGCCGTTTGCTCCCAACAGGGGAATTCAACGCGAGGGTTTTGTGACCATAGTTCAGAAAGAATGGGAATGCGTCCCATGCAACAAGGAGAGTTGCCGTATAAGTAAACGAAACAGAATTGAATGTCTGGAAGCCATAACCCCGGAAGAGGTTTTCAAAGAGGTGCTAGTCAATGTCAAGCAGCATCATCAGAAATAGCCAGCACAATATCGGTTTTATCTGCACCGGCCAACAATGTGATGCCGGATTGGGTGACAAGCTCGCAATGCGCTGGATTTCACCCCGCTTTGAACGCCAGGACTTCACTTTTTCCGAACTTGACAGGTTTTCCAATAAATTTGCAAATATCCTGCAGTCAGTGGGCGTAGGTGCCGGAGAAGTCATATTCACATTTCTCCCAAAATCAACAGAGCAATTTTTTGCCTTCCTTGGATCTCTCAAGACCGAATGTATTACAGGCACTCTTTTTTCCAATTTTGGCGAAGATGCACTGCTGGATCGATTGGGTGACTCCAAAGCGCGCCTTGTAGTCACTCGCAAAAGCCTTTACCGCAAGATCGAACGGATACGGGATCAGCTTCCCCATCTGAAAACAGTTATCCTGACCGACGTTGCCGAACATAGCGCCAATGACGTGCTTTCGTGGAAAAAACTGATGGATGAGGCTTCGGAAGAATTTACCACTCCTTGCACAGCACCTGACACTCCATCGGTATTGCACTACACTTCCGGCTCCACAGGAAAACCAAAAGGAGTGCTGCATCGCCACGGCAGCATCCTGCACCAGAATCGCACGACACGTGAGGTGCTGGGGTTGTTGCCTGACGACCTGTTCTGGTGTACCGCCGACCAGGGCTGGGTAACAGGCACCTCCTACGGCATCATTGGCCCCTGGAGCCAGGGAGTCACCCAAATTCATTTTGCCGGCGGATACAGCGCCCACGGCTGGTTTGAACTTCTGCAGAACGAAGGCGTCACGGTTTGGTATACAGCGCCTACTGCCCTACGGATGCTGATGCGGGAAGAACAATCCCTTTTCCGGGAGTTCGATCTTTCACAGCTACGATGTATTTTCAGCGTTGGCGAGCCGCTCAACCCGGAAGTCATCAGCTGGGGCCGGGAAACACTTGAAAAAGATATTTTTGACACCTGGTTCCAAACCGAGACCGGTGGAATCATGATTGCAAACCATCCCGGACTACCGATCCGTTCAGGATCAATGGGGATACCTGTGTCTGGCATCGAGCCTGCTATCCTGGACGACGACGGAACCATTCTGGCTGACGATATGCACGGCAATCTTTGCATCAGGGAAGGATGGGACTCCATGTATATCACCTACCTGAACAACGATACGGCATACTCCAGCAAGTTCAATAAAGGTTGGTACCATACCGGAGACATGGCATGGCGTGATAAGGATGGCTATTACTGGTTTTTAGGCCGCAGTGACGATGTAATCAACACTTCCGGGCATTTAGTCAGCCCCTTCGAAGTTGAAAGCGCCCTGCTGGAATTGCCTGAAATAGTCGAATCCGGCGTAATCGGTGCTCCGGATGAACTGCTTTTCGAAAAAGTGGTGGCCTTTGTAAATTTCCATCCGGATGTCGAATTCACTCCCGAAATGGAATTGAATATTCGGCTGCACATTGCCAACCGGCTGTCTTCTGTTGCTATTCCACAGGAAGTTATCCAGGTTGAGTCGGTTCCAAAAAATAAAAGCGGAAAAATAATGCGGCGGGTTTTAAAAGCCCGCTACCTCGGACTGGACGCCGGGGATATTTCAACTCTGGAGGAATAAAATAGTGACTAATTTAAATGAACTTGAACCGATCTTTCGCAAGGTTTTTGATGATGACTCCATTTTGCTGCAGCGGGAAACCTCTTCCGACGATATAGAAGAGTGGGATTCCCTGACCCATATGAACCTGGTAGTAGCCCTGGAGTTGAGCTTCAAGATAAAATTTGCCCTTGGTGAACTTCAAAAGCTCAGAAACGTCGGGGAGATGCTTGATTTAATCAACCGGAAGCTCGGCAAATAAGGATTTAATCGGAACCATGCTCTTTAACTCGTTTGAATTCATGCTGTTATTCCTGCCGGTAACGCTAGCGGTCTATTTCCTGCTGTTGCGCAAACGCATGACCATTGCAGCCAAATCGTGGTTGTTATTTGCCTCGCTATTCTTTTACAGTTGGTGGAATGTTAAATACCTGCCCCTGATTCTCGGTTCAATCCTCTTCAACTACACCATCGGAGGGCTGCTTGCGGAGTATGACAACACAGCCAAACTGACCGTTTCAAAAAAAACAATCTTTGTAAACGGAATTATCGCCAACATAGCACTGTTGTGCTGGTTCAAATACATGGATTTTTTTATCGGCTCTACCAACGGTATTTTGGACAGCCAGATTCCGTTGTTAAAAATAGTACTCCCTTTGGGAATCAGCTTCTTTACCATTACCCAGATCGCTTTTCTGGTTGATGCATACGAAGGCCTTGTGGAGGAGCGCAACCTACTCAACTACGCTCTGTTCGTAACATTTTTTCCCCACCTGCTGGCTGGACCGATTCTGCACCATAGCGATATGATGCCCCAGTTCGATCGACTGAGAAACAAGGTGGTCAGCTGGAAGAATCTATATCTGGGATTGACTCTTTTTTTTCTGGGACTCTTCAAGAAAGTGATTCTGGCAGACACTTTTTCTGTTTGGGCATCCACCGGCTTTGATACAACACAACAGCTGACCTTGATACCAGCCTGGCTGACCAGCCTCTCCTACACCTTCCAGCTATATTTTGACTTCAGCGGTTATAGTGACATGGCTGTGGGTATCGGCTGGATGTTTAACGTCAGACTCCCGATCAACTTCAACTCCCCCTACAAAGCCACCGGCATGGTGGACTTTTGGAAACGCTGGCACATAACACTTACCGACTTCATCACCACCTACCTTTACACACCAATTTTGCGTGCCTTCGGGAAAATTACATTTACAAACTCTCTGGTGGCCATTTTTTTGGCCATGCTCATTTCAGGTTTCTGGCACGGTGCGGGCTGGAACTTCATCATCTGGGGCGGCATGCATGGCGCCGGGCTGGTAGTGAATCATCTATGGAAAAAGAAAAAACTCAAAATGCCGGCCTGGCTCGGGTGGCTGATCACATTCAATTTTGTGAACATCTCTTTCGTATTCTTCCGAACAAAGTCCTTGGAAGGCGCCGGACATATTTTCGAAGGAATGGCCGGTTTCAACGGAATCATGCTGCACAAGTCACTTGAAAAATTCACTTTGCTGCGTGACACTGGCATAACTTTCGGCAAGTGGCTGGACGCAATCAGGGGTAGCGATGAAACCTGGATCATGGCGCTCATCGCCATGTTAATTGTTGTTTTCTTTAAAAACACCATGGAGATCGTTTCCCGAGTACGCCCCTCTTGGCGGTGGCTCACTCTGCTAGTTGTCATTTCATTCTGGTCATTGCTGGATATGAGCAAGGTTAGCGAATTCCTCTACTTCCAGTTTTAGGATGCATATGTCATACAAATCCTGTACGCGCAGATTCATTGCTGCTCTTTGCATATTCATCGCACTTAACTTTCTGGTCTGGAACATCTGGACGGAACAGCTGTTGACAGACAGCGATGGCTTGGGGGGGGATCTTGCCCGCACAGGGTATATCACCGGCATAAAACAGCCACGCCGTGCATATACAGATCTGCCCCGCCATCACATCGAGTTTCAGGACTACCATGATCAACCAGTGGATGTGCTAACCATCGGCGACTCCTTTTCCAATGGTGGTGGAGGAGGTAAAAACAGCTTTTATCAGGACTATATAGCTACTGAAAACAACATGAGCGTGTTGAATATTGGCATGCTTAGCCAGAATCAGGGACCGCTATCGACTCTTGTGGTGCTAAATAACAGTGGTTATTTAGACATTATCAAACCTAAAGTGATACTGCTTCAGTCAGCAGAAAAAACCGTAATTGAACGATTAGGAAGAATCACTACTTTTGATGACACTCGCAGAATTGAGGATATCAAGAGATTTTACAAGGAGCATCGTGAAAACCCTACTTACTTGCCTCCAGTCAAATTCATTAACACCGGCAATGTCAAATTTTTGTATTATTCACTGATCTACCGCTTCAAGGATTCAGTCAACGGAAAGGTGATTGTTCGCAAACTTTCAAAGCCGTTGTTCAGTACCAAACTCGACAGCACACTCGTCTTCTGGCATGATGATATCCGCAACCTGCCCAAACAGACGCCGGAGGCGGTCAACCTTCTAAACGACAATCTGAACAGAATGGCGGATTTGCTGGCAACAAAAGGAATCAAACTTTACTTTATGCCAGCGGTTGATAAATACAATCTGTATCGAGATTACATCATTGACAACCCATACCCGGAAAGCCGTTTGTTTGAAACAATGAGGACATTGCCAAAAAAATATACGCTGATTGACACCAAAGCGATCTTGGCAAAGGCATTAAGCAACGGCAAGAAGGACATATATTACGCCGACGACACGCACTGGAGCTGGAAAGCCACCGAGCTGATTTTCAACGAAGTGCGTTTCTAATACAAGGAAACTAGGGAATGAAGAGACTTTTATGCTATGCACATTTTGATGCAAACGGAGAAGTAAGACCGTTTGTTCTGCACGCTCTTCAGGCCATGTCGGGATTGTGCGCGGACGCTGTATTTATTTCCAACTCTCCCATTACAACCGGAGATAGGAAAAACCTTTCTTCGTTCTGCTCCAAAATCTTGGTAAACAACAATACCGGTTATGATTTTTATATGTGGAAAATGGGCATGGAGGCGGCTAATCTGTCCGAGTACGACGAAGTAATTCTGATGAACTCCAGCGTCTATGGCCCGCTGTTCGATATGGAAGAGGTTTTTTCCCGGATGAACCGCCTCGACTGCGATTTTTGGGGCATTACTGAATGTTTCCAGATGCAGCCGCACATTCAGAGTTATTTTCTGGTTTTTCGCAAGAATGTCATTTCATCCCCGGTTTTTTTGAATTTCTGGGGAGGCATCCTCCCTTATCTGAACAAGCTCCAGGTTATTCAAAGCTATGAAGTCGGCTTGACACAGTGGCTCGTGGAGTCCGGATTCAAGGCCGGTGTTCTCTGTCCGCTGGAGCAACTCGGACGACACTGCCGGGAAACCGGAAAAAGGCTTCGCAAAAAAGACAACAGCTCGGTCAAACACGCATCCGAGCTTCTCCACATAGGCATCCCTCTCCTGAAGCGGGATGCGGTCCGCAACCGCAAAGTGGATATGGAAGCTGTCACGCCGTTCCTGCAGCGCTACGGCTACCCGGAACATCTGATAAATGAACATAGCCAGCAAAAAACATTGAAATGTCCACTGTGCAGCAGTCCTGGGAAACTTGCTTACAAGGGGGTCAGGGATTTCCTGAACCTGCATGACAACGAGCGCTATGACTATTGCCGCTGCAGTTCATCGGCATGTGGAGTATTATGGCGCAACGGCGATAACGGCATAGCCCCCCCGGTAGTCGTTGCACCAGCCAGCAATGTTCAGCACGATTTGGACAGCGCTATCCTTCCCGCAGCCCTGAAAAAACTTCCGCCCGGCGCCATTCTTGAAATCGGGGGCGACCGGGGAGAACGCCTGCTAAAACTTCGGGAACTGGGATGGGACGTTACGGGACATGCCGAAGATGCGGCAACTGCCACTCTTCTGAACAACCTGAATATTCGGGTCATGCCGCAGTCGGTATCTGACGCCTCCGCTGAGTTCGGCCTTTTCGACTGTATCCTTGTCACGCATGGCCTGGAGCAGACAGTTAATCCTCTGGCGTTCCTGGCAGGATGTCACCGTATGCTCAATCAGGGAGGCAAGCTATTCCTGCGCACCCCCAATGCCAATTCGCTGCTGCTTCGTATATTCAAGACCTACTGGTTTGGCTTCAATGCGCCAAGAAACAGGGTGATCCATAGCAACAAATCTTTAAAGATGGCACTGGTTACCACAGGCTTTGACGAAGTCAAACTTTCTTCATCCACGCTCATTGCAAGCGAATACGCTCACCGCAGCATCGAAATACTCTTTAACAAATGGACAAGCCCGGCAGCCGGACAGGCAGTCAAAAAGTTTTTGCCCTTGGCATTGATGGTAGTGGAATTGCTGGGCAGGCTACTAACTAGGATGTGCGGTGAAGAATACGCTGTATCAGCAACAAAAAACGAGAAAGCCCGGTAATTTAATGAAGCTATTAACCATCGCCATACCAACCTACAATCGATCAAAACACCTCGCAGCGTGCCTCGAACAAATAGTCAAGCAGTTACCCGGACATGAAGATGATATTGACATTTTTATATCCGACAACTGTTCAACCGATGATACATCTGCTGTAATAACGCAATACTCTGCGAAAACCAAGGTTATACGCTCGATTCGTAACGACAGCAATATTGGTGCAGATAACAACTTTATTCAGTGTTTTGAACAGTCCGATAGTACTTTCTTCATGTTATTGGGGGATGATGATGTATTACTGGATGATGGACTTAACTACCTTATGGAGATTATCCATAAAGAAAAGTGCTCATCAATTTTTCTGCGGGCAGCCGTTTTTTTTAATGATTACAAGACTGAAATTTTACAAACAGATACAAGCAAGACATACACTGTCTATGAAGACCCCCAGGATTTTATCAAGCGAGTTAATATTGACGCAACCTTCATCAGCAGCAACATCATTAACAAATCACAACTAGCTGAAAACACGGACATTCGCCGATTCAACGAAACCAATCTTGTCCAACTGGGTTGGATTCTGCCTTCAATGATAAATGCTGACAGATGTGTGTATGTTGAAAGAGCCATACTGGCAGGGAAGGCGTTTAATTCAGGTGGTTTTCGTTTTTTTGACACATTTGTCGTCAATCTGAATAGAATTATTGACTATTACAGCCGCAATGGAATGCAAGCAGCTACCTATGAATTTTTTATGCAGAAATTGCTTACGGACTTTTATCCTCACAGGATTTATACCATCCGGGCAAAAAAAGAGTCCTACGAAGATCAGGGAGAAAGCATATTTAAAGTATTTCATGATATCTACCGCAACAATCCATTGTTTTGGATATTTATGGTGCCAGCCATTTTTTTACCGGTTGGAATGGTTAAAATAGTCAATAAACACCAGAAATCGGTTTATAAACGCTATATGAAGCTGGTCGGTTTATTCAAATAGCCTGGTAAGCTGAACAGGCACGCCACTCTTACCAGATTGCAATATTAATAAACTTGGCTTATGGCGAGGCGGATCAGCAGACGCGCACTCAGTCGCAGGTCTGGCCGGTTCTGCGGATGCATTCAATGCTGGATAAA
The DNA here is from genome assembly GCA_030654645.1 of Deltaproteobacteria bacterium. Lineage (GTDB taxonomy): Bacteria > Desulfobacterota > Desulfuromonadia > Geobacterales > Pseudopelobacteraceae > JACRCG01. The sequence continues at coordinate 8,421 of JAURXC010000308.1, forward strand.
GTCACAATTCCGGCAATAGTATCAACAATCACACTGAGTACCGACCGGCGGTTGAAAGCTATGCGAGTTCTGATCATTAAAACATCCTCTTTGGGCGACGTTATTCACGCGCTGCCGGTAATCGATTACCTGTGTCAGGTTTCTTCCGGCATCGAAATCGACTGGGTCGTGGAGGAGTCGTTTCTTCCGGTTATCGAGCACAATCCCCGCATTGCCCGGATTCATGTCGTCAGGACCAAAAAATGGCGCAAGGCGCCCTTCTCGCCGGAGACACGCACTGATTTGAAAACATTGTACAGATCTCTGCGGGAACGCCCTTACGACCTGGTTTTCGACATTCAGGGCAACCTCAAGAGCGGCCTGATCGCCTGGCTCAGCGGTTCCGGCAAACGCATCGGGTTCAGCAGGGAGGTATTACAGGAAAAGGTCAACTCACTTTTCACCACCCGCAAGATACCGTTCCGGGCCATCGACAAAAACGTCACCGATCGCTACCTGCGGGTGATCAGCGTGCTGTTCGGCAGGGATTACCGGGAGATGGAGCTAAGTGGCGACATCGTCTCCTCCGTCGAGGATGAGGCCGCTGCCGACCAATATCTGGCCAGCCTGCCGGACGGACTGGTATTCGTATTCCAGGTGGGCACCACCTGGAACACGAAACTGTGGCACCCGCAAGGTTGGATCGAGCTGGCCCGCAGAATCACGGCCAGGTATCCCGGATCAACCATCCTGATCAACTGGGGCAGCCCGGACGAAAAGGCCCTGGGAGAGCAGATCATCGGCGAGGTCGGTGATACGGTGCGCCTGCTGCCCTGG
>JAURXC010000309.1 GCA_030654645.1 Deltaproteobacteria bacterium
GGAAATAGCAGAAAATAACTTCTAACTTACTAAGGCGTAGCGACTCATCTTCAAGCCGCTCCAGGCGCTGGTTTGGCCCGCAAGTACTGGTTCGGCCAAGGCGCATTCACGTTTAGTACCTTGGCGGCATGGAACGGCCAGTAGGGATCGCGCAGCATCTGCCTCCCCAGCAACACGACGTCAGCCTGGCCGGTAGCCACGATCTGTTCAGCCTGGGCCGGCTCGGTAATAAGGCCGACCGCTCCGCAGGCAATCCCGGCCTCAACCCGGATCCGGGCCGCAAAGGGGACCTGGAAACCGGGACCGAAGGGCACCGGCTCATCCGGCACCGCAAACCCTGATGAACAATCGATCAGGTCCACCCCGATCTCCTTCAGCTGCCGGGCCAGAAGCACAGACTGGTCGATATCCCAGCCCCCTTCCACCCAGTCGGTAGCCGAAATCCGGACAAATAACGGCAGTTCCGCCGGCCACTCCTCACGCACGGCCTGTGCCACACGCAGGGGGAAACGGAGCCGGTTTTCCAGGCTGCCGCCGTAGTCATCCGTTCTTTGGTTAACGAGCGGAGAGAGAAACTCATGGAGCAGGTAGCCGTGGGCCATGTGAACCTCAACAATCCGGAAACCGGCTACAAACGCTCTGCGGGCTGCGGCACGGAACTGAGCCTCGATCTCGTCCAACTCGTCCAGTGTCAGGGCGTGGGGAACGGGATGGCCCGCCTCAAAGTGGATGGCGCTGGGCGCAAGCGGCTGCCAGCCGCATGCCTCCAACCCCAGTGGGCCACCGCCGAGCCACGGCAGTGAACATGACCCCTTGCGACCGGCATGGGCTAGCTGGATCCCCGCTACCGCACCCTGCTCTTGTATGAAGCTGGTGATTGGCGCAAATGCATCGGCATGGGCGTCGTTCCAGATGCCGCTATCGTCCGGGCTGATGCGACCCTCGGGGCTTACTGCGGTTGCCTCAACCATGACCAGTCCCGCGCCACCCACGGCACGGCTGCCTAGATGAACAAGATGCCAGTTGGTGGGAAAGCCGTCGCAACTGGAATACTGGCACATGGGTGAAACGAAAATACGGTTTCGAAACGTAATGGACCTCAGCTTAAGGGGCGAAAAAAGTATGCTCACAGGTTATCTCCTTTGGTGTAGATATCTATTTAAGCCGGGCTTCGACCGCATTCCAGTCAATGCACCAGTATTTTGTCGAACCCTATGGATTGGCGTGTCTTTGCCGCAGCAATGAATGCGTCTTTGTCCCCGATATCCAGAACGCCCGATTAAACCAGTTTTCCTGCCAAAGCTATGATCTTAGCCAGCACACCATCCGACAGCTTCGGGTGTTGTTCCTTGGCAATCATACCCGTAAAGAGTGAACCAACAACTTCGGCGCCAATCGTCTTTGCCGTCGTTTTGAGCTGTTTATCGGTTCCAAAAAGCCAGCGCCCCATGATTCCAGGCGCCGCACACGAGGAGACCAGCAGCGCATTTTTCCTTGGCGCCTGCGCCTTCCTGTACTGTGGTCCATTCATATCCCACGGCCAATAGGCATACACAGCCAAACGCTCCAGAAAGCGTTTAAAGATTGCTGTAACTGAACCGAAGTTCGTCGGCGCAGCCAGAATATACCCATCCGCCCGCTCGATCTTGTCGATCAAATCCTGCATGCCATCATGGAGTACGCACTCCCCCGGCGCCGCACCGGGCTGCTGGGTGCATGCCCGGCAATTCAGGCAAAACTCGATGGGATATTCACGGAGAAGTATGACCTCGACTTCAGCGCCAGCCGACTTTATTGCCTGTGCTAAGGCCTCGATGGTTTGGTCGGTGATGCCATCATTTCTATATGAACCATTAATTGCGAGAATCCTGATCATGGTTGCCACACCTTTTTTGCTGTGTCTCTTCCTCTTCATTTTGCGTTATAAACCGATCACCTCTGACACTATCGGAACAGCATAACTCCCTTCTCTGTTCCCTTGGCTCTATACATTGCAGTATCGGCTTTTTTGAAAAGGACATTGGCCGTTTCTCCATCTGCGGGATATATGGCAATACCGATACTGACTCTTATTGAAAGTACCGTCCCGTTAAACTCGAAGGCCTCGGAAATCCGATTAACCATCTTCTCTGCAAGGCGAGTCACGACGGCTCCTTGCTTGACTTCCATCAACAGGCACACAAACTCGTCGCCTGCCCAGCGACTGATCGTGTCTACTTTGCGGACGGAAGACTTTAATCGGTCTGCCACCATGATCAGCACCTTGTCTCCCATATCATGACCATAAGTGTCGTTAATGCTCTTGAAGTTGTCTATGTCAATAAATAAGACAGCGAGCCCCCAACCGTGCCGCTTTGCCTGGATCAACCCATTGTCGAAATTCTGTTCAAATAACACACGATTGGGAAGTCCTGTGAGTGCGTCCTGAAGCGAAAATTTTCGTGTTTCTTCTTCTTTGGCCTGGGACTTCGATAAATCGTCGCGCACATCGGCCAGATCGGTCTTGGTGTCAGCGAGTTCGGATTCGAGGACTACTCGCTCAGCCATTTCGTGGGCAAGTTCGGCATTAACCTGATGCAAATCATCTGCGGCTTTCGCCACTTTGTACTCGACCTCCTTGTTCAGAGTGATGACCTCTTTGATAATCTGAACAGGGACCTCGACTCCTTTTTCCTGCTTGAGAACTTCATTTATCGAGGTGAGTTCGCTAGCAGCCTGCGTGACATTTTCTTTAATTTTTTCATTTTTTTTAAGGACCCGTTCAAGCGAAGCGTTCTTGGTGGTCACGCTTTTTATTAATTCTTTTGATTTTGATTTCATAAATATTCTCCAATTGCGTCTAATCTCTTAGGAGGCTGGATTTCCCCCGTTGTCCTACCACACCACCGTACGAACGGTTCCTTACCCCGCCGGCATATTCCCGTTTGATGCTGGAAGAAACTCTTCTACGACGTTCGTTTTATCTCGGACGTCATTCTTGCTATTATCTGACATTTGTGTGAGTTTTCATTTGAATGGTTTTTTATCGGTTGCTCGGCAAGAAATCTGCTTTGCAGCCAGTCTGAAATCTCCCCGCACCCTTCGGTACACTCTACAAGATATTCATGATCAGTGTATTCGAGTTCCATGAATTTCTCCTTTCTAAAGTCACGCCATACGGTTGGTGATTGTAGTCAGATAGTTTTTAAAATCAGCCAATCAGGTGCAACCACGCAGGAGAAACAGCACCAGTAGAATCGGGAGCGGGATCCCCAGGAGCCACAATAATATCCAGCCAATCTTTCCTGCTTCTGAGTTACGCATAGATCCCCCTAGTAAATGTTTATTTCGCTCTCTTTCGCATTACCTACGGCATCTACCAACATTCACAAAAGTTGAAACGGAGCGAAGCGGCTTCATGCCGCGAGTCTCTCCCTGCTACTTTGCAAGCTGTTTGCGGATCGTCTGTAATTCTTCCAGACGCGCCTTGTCCGGCTCCGGATAGCTCATCCTGAGTTCTTTAAGCGTGTCGAGGAGAATCCGGGAAATGATCAGCCTGGCATTTTCCTTGTCGTCGGCCGGCACTATGTACCAGGGCCCGTGCTTCGTGCCGGTTTCGCTCAGGCACTCTTCATACGCTTTCATGTACTGTTTCCAGAGTTTCGTTTCATCAATATCCCCCTGACCGAATTTCCAGTTCTTCTCCGGTGTATCGATTCGCTCCAGGAAACGTTTCCGCTGTTCTTCCTGCGAAAGGTGCAGGTAAAACTTGATAATCCGGGTGCCGTTGCGATGGAGATGCTTCTCGAAGTCCACGATGGAACTGAAACGCTGCTCCCAGACGGTTTTTTCATCGAGCAGTCCCTCCGGAATCCCCTGTGCGCGGAGAATCTCCGGATGCACGCGGACGATAAGTACCTCTTCGTAATAGGAACGATTGAAGATGCCGATGCGCCCCCGTTCCGGCAATCGGCAGGTGGTGCGCCAGAGAAAATCGTGTTCCAGCTCTTCGACGCTCGGCTGCTTGAAGCTGTAAACCTGGCAGCCCTGCGGATTGATGCCGGACATCACGTGCTTGATGGCGCCGTCTTTGCCGGCGGCGTCCATGGCCTGAAAAATCAGCAGCACAGCA
>JAURXC010000314.1 GCA_030654645.1 Deltaproteobacteria bacterium
CCCGCGGTTCGTTAACACCGCTCCCGTTCCGCTACAAGGGGAATCTTTCGGTCGGACATCTCCAGATCCGCGACTTTGAGGATTACTTTCCCGAAGCGCTTAATGTTTTTGTGATTAGCGGCTCGATAGACACCGCGATGAATGTGGATGTTTCACTCAAGGACGGCAAACCGGTCGGCAGCTTCAAGGGCAGTTGCGGAGTGCGCTCGTTCCACAGCATCGACGCGGTTGCCGAAGAGGATCTGCTGAAATGGGAAAGCCTGCAGCTTGACCACATAGAAGGCACGCTGGAACCGGTGAGCCTGGCCATTCACGAAGTCGCGCTCAACAATGTCTACTCCCGGATCGTGGTCAGGAAAGACGGAACGCTCAACCTTCAGAACCTGGTGGACAAGCCCGAGGCGGCAAGCCCGGCAACCGGAGACAAGCTTCAGAAACCGGAAGTAAAACCACCGGCTGTGTCGACCGCCGGCCAGCTTCCCCCCACCTCGCCCAGACCTTCGATCTCCATCGGAGCAGTAACGGTTCAGGACGGCACGATCTCGTTCACCGACCGGCATCTCCCGCAGACCTTCAATAGCACCTTCCATAACCTGGGCGGGCGCGTCAGCGGCCTGTCCTCGGAAGACGCCCGGTTGGCGGACGTGGACCTGCGCGGGAACCTGGAGAACCATTCACCACTGCAGATTACCGGCAGGATCAATCCGCTGCGCGAAGATCTGTTCATCGATCTCAAGGTATCGTTCAAGGATATCGACCTGTCGCCGGTCACCCCCTATTCGGGAACCTATCTCGGATATACGGTCGAGAAGGGAAAACTGTTCCTGGAACTGAAATACCTGATCGACAAGAAACAGCTCATTTCGGAAAACAAGGTTTTCATCGACCAGTTCACCTTCGGCTCCAAGATCGAAAGCGAGAAGGCCACCGGTCTGCCGGTACGATTGGCGGTGGCCCTTTTGAAGGATCGCAAGGGGGAGATTCACCTCGACCTGCCGGTTACAGGCAGAACCGACGATCCCAAGTTCAGCATCTGGGGCGTGGTCTGGCAGGTTGTCAAGAATCTGGTCACCAAGGCGGTTACGTCGCCTTTTGCACTGCTCTCGTCGATGATGGGCGGAGGTCAGGACTTCAGCTCGGTTCAGTTTGCAAACGGTTCCGGCAGGCTTACTGTCCAGGAGCAGCAGAAATTGACGGCACTCTCCAAGGCTCTGACCGACCGACCGGGACTCAAGCTGGAGATCAAGGGCTATGTGGAACGGGAAAGGGACGCAGAAGGATACCGCCGGGAGCTGCTGGAACAGAAACTGCGCAGTGAAAAGTTCCTGCTGCTGGCAAAGGATCGCCTGGTCAAGGAGGGCGACAGCGTCGATTCGGTATGCATCCTTCCGGAAGAAACATCCAGATTGCTGAAAGCGGTCTACAAAAAGGAAAAGTTCCCCAAGCCGCGCAATGCGATCGGCCTGGTAAAGGATCTCCCCGATGACGAAATGCGCAAACTGATCATTGCCAACACCGTGGTCGGTGAGCCGGAGTATCAGAAACTGGCCCGCGAACGAGCCACGGCGGTGATGGACTTCCTGGTCAAGCAAGGCGGCTTGCCGGCAGAGCGGCTCTTCCAGAAAAATGACGACATCCATAAGGCGCCGGAAAAGGAAGGCGCTGTTCGCAGCCGGGTCGAGTTCAACGCTATAGCGCAGTAAAATAATTATTTTCCCTTGACCCTTGCCGCTTGACCCCTTACCCTGCTCTGATGACTTCCGATCTGACATCCGCGCCGGTTCCGGAGCTTGTGCGCCGCCTGGCAATCCCGGCCGGGACCGGTTTTTTCTTCAACACGATGTTCAACGTGGTCGATACCTGGTACGGCGGGCGGCTCTCGACCACTTCCCTGGCAGCCATGTCGCTCTCTTTTCCGGTGTTCTTCATCATCCTGGCGATCGGCAGCGGTGTTTCCAGCGGCGCCACAACGCTGGTCGGCAACGCGCTGGGCCGGAAACAGTCACGGGAAGCGCACACCTATGTGATCCAGTCCCTGTCGTTCACACTGATCCATGCTCTGTTGCTGATGGCCGCCGGGCTTGCCCTGGCTCCCGCCATATTCATGATGATGGGAGCCAGGGGAGAATACCTGTCACAGGCACTGAGCTATATGAATGTCATATTCGCCGGCAGCCCCTTCTTTCTGCTCAACTTCGTGATGAACGCCATTCATAACTCGCACGGCAATACGAAGCCCTACCGCAACTTCCTGATATGCGGATTCTTTCTGAACCTTGTCCTTGACCCCTGGTTCATGTATGGCGGCTTCGGGCTTCCCGCCTTCGGGTTGGCGGGCATCGCGCTGGCCACGATACTGATCCAATGCCTGGGCAACTTCTACCTTTTCAGCCGCCTTTCAAAATCAGGCATCCTGACCTCACTCCAGTTGAAAGAGCTGATCCCGAGCCGGAAACCGTTTCGTGAACTTTTCAGGCAGGGCTATCCGTCGGCGATGAACATGATGACCGTTTCAATCGGTATCTTTGTCATTACCTGGTACGTGGGACGCTTTGGCGAAACGGCGGTGGCCGCCTACGGCATCGGCACCCGCATCGAACAGATCGCATTGCTGCCGATCATGGGGCTCAACATTTCGACCCTGGCTCTGGCCGCCCAGAATTTCGGGGCCGGCCGCATCGATCGTATCCGCGAGACTCTGCGGGTCTCGCTCCGTTATGGCTTTGCAATTGCGCTGACCGGTACGGTTGCGTCATTAATGTTCAGCAGCGAACTGATGGGACTGTTCACAGCGGATAGCGCTGTGGCTGCGATCGGCTCCGGTTTCCTGAGTATCGAGGCTTTTGTATTCCCGGCCTATGTTTTGCTCTACATCAGCATTTCCGCCATGCAAGGCATCAAACTGCCCGGATTCGGCCTCCTGATCGGGCTGTACCGGCAGATAGCCGGACCGGTTCTGGTCTTTCACCTGTTGTCGGTTGTATTGGGTCTTGGGCTGGCCGGAATCTGGTGGGGCATTCTGACGGTTACATGGTCAGCCGCGCTGGTAGTGATCGTATATGTCAGCCACACCCTTGCAAAACTTGATAAGGAACAGATAACCATATGAAAAGAGTAGCAATCACCACGCTTGGATGCAAAACCAACCAGTACGAATCGGCGGCAATGATCGAGCAGCTTGAAAGTGTCGGATATCGTGTGGTCCCGTTCGACGAGCCTGCGGACATCTGCATCATCAACTCATGCACCGTGACCGCACGCACCGACGCCGAAACCCGCCGTCTCATCAGGCGCGCCAGACGTTTGAACCCGCTCGCCCGGATTGTCGCCACCGGGTGCTATGCCCAGGTGGCGCCGGGTGATCTGGAACGGATGCCGGAACTGGACGGCGTGCTCGGCAACCGCGAAAAGCAGGATATTTCGCTGCTTTTGGAATCAACCGACCATCTGGTTTCGGATATCTCCGACGTCAGCGAAAGCCAGCCGCTCAAACTGACCAGTTTTGCCGAACATACCCGCGCGTTCCTCCAGGCCCAGAACGGCTGCAACTCGTTCTGTTCCTACTGTATCGTTCCATACGCCAGAGGGCGCAGCCGCAGTGTAAAAGTTGAGGAGGTGCTGGAGGGGGTGCGCGATCTGGCGGGAAACGGTTACCAGGAAGTGGTCCTGACCGGCATTCACCTGGGCGCCTTCGGCCTTGACCTGACCCCGGCGACCTCGCTGACCGAGCTTGTCGCCCGGATCGATCGCGAACGGATCGTTCCACGTCTG
>JAURXC010000328.1 GCA_030654645.1 Deltaproteobacteria bacterium
GAAATGGTTATGCCTGGCGACAACGTTGCCATGACCATCAACCTGATCACCCCGATCGCCATGGATGAAGGCCTCCGCTTCGCTATCCGCGAAGGTGGACGTACCGTCGGCGCAGGCGTTGTAAGCTCCATTATCGAATAAATCTGAAACGTTACGAGGATATCAATGCAGAGCCAGAAAATCAGAATTCGCCTCAAGGCATATGACCATAAGCTACTGGATGTTTCAGTAAGTGAGATCGTCGAAACTGCAAAAAGAACTGGTGCTAGAGTTGCAGGGCCGATTCCACTGCCAACAGTTATAAATAAATACTGTGTTCTCCGTGGTCCGCATGTTGATAAAAAGTCTCGTGATCAATTTGAGATCAGAACGCATAAACGTCTGATCGACATACTTGATCCGACACAGCAAACGGTTGATGCCTTGATGAAACTGGATCTTTCTGCTGGTGTTGACGTCGAAATCAAACTGTAATTGTTACTACGACTGAATAGGATTAGCTATGATGAAAGGTATCATCGGAAAAAAGCTGGGCATGACTCAGATATTTTTGGAAGACGGGACACTTGTGCCGGTAACGGTTGTTCAGGCTGGTCCTTGCTACGTAGTCCAGAAAAAAACTGTGGAGACAGATGGTTACTCAGCAGTTCAGGTGGGTTTTGATTCTGTTGCAGCATCCGGTGCAAACAAGCCGGATCTCGGGCACTGCACAAAATCAGGTCAGGGCGTTTTTAGATTCCTGAGAGAATTCAGGCTGGCATCATCTACAGAAATGAACATCGGAGATTCGATTACTGTTGATCAGTTTGCTCCGGATGATGTCATTGATGTAACTGGCACTAGTATTGGTAAAGGTTTTCAGGGCGTAATCAAGCGCTGGAACTTTAAAGGCGGCCGAGCTTCTCACGGCTCACGCTTTCATCGTGCACCTGGCTCAATCGGCGCATCCGCAACGCCTTCTCACGTTTTTAAAAATAAGAAAATGCCCGGTCAGATGGGCAATTGCAAGGTTACAGTTCAGCGACTTAAAATTGTCCGTGTCGTTTCATCAGACAACCTGCTTCTTATCAAAGGAGCG
>JAURXC010000332.1 GCA_030654645.1 Deltaproteobacteria bacterium
CGCTGCTATTCCAAGTCACTATAGCCGGAACGTCTACCCAGCTATTACGAAATTCAAGAGTCCCGCCGCTGGTCAATTTTGTTCCATCGATGTCAATTTGAAACACCTCGATTGTTATATCTGCGATATCCGTGGAACCACCCTGTCCATCTGCAACTGTAGAGCCTGCAAATATTGTCCCGTCTACAGTATTAAACGTGATGGTTCCGGCCGCCAGGGTGCCCTTGTACGTGTCACGTGCATTGTCACTCAGGATCGTTTTAGCCGCAGATGTTCCGCAAGACTCCTCCAGCACCCAGTTACCGCCCAACAGTGCCGAACCGGTGACATCGCTGGAAGCGGATATGTTACCTCTCGTGAATGCTGCGATTTTTTGTACGAAACTGCTCCCGCTGGCGCCTTTCGCAATATCACAACCGTAAAAAAGGATCTCCCCATCCCTGCCGAGCGAATTGGCGATCACCTTCATTTGCCGGTCATATTTCTCCAGACTCTCCGCAGACAACACCCCGCTGCCCAGAAAAACCTTGCCCGGCGCACCGTGGGAAATCAGATGAATGGCCTGCAAATCTCGCCTGTCCGCCAGTATTTCACTGATCTGATTCACTCCGTCGCGACCTGCATCGAGCCGAACAATATCCACCCCCGGTCTGACGCCATCCGCAAGCATCTGCGCGTCCCGCACCGCGGAATCGATGAAAACGATCTCGGGTCGGCTCGAAGATGCCACGGCGGGCAATACGAAGGCAGACATACAAATCGCGGCATGAATCAAAATCACGATCAAGGTTTTTTGCAGAGCAATCATGAATTTACCCCCTGAATTATCCAACCATTGTTTAATATCATCAAAATCAAAAAGATCAATGTTTACAAAGTAATTATTTTTCAGAATGTTACACCAACATAAACCTGATTTACCCACAAAAAAAGCCCCTGACCAACAGGGGCTTTTTAACAGCTTGGTATTATTGAATCAATTAACTACTCGCGAACATAGGTATCGATGTCCGTCTCGTGCACCATGCCCATCAGGCGGGCGTATTCGGATTCGATCATCGCGTAGTGGTTACGGGTTTCCCTGGCATTCAATTCGTAGACCGCCCTGATTTGGGCATCTTCAACCGCCGCAGCCATCTCCAGCAGGGCCGCCTCAAGCTTCTGCTCACGCTCCATCGCTGCTTCCATCGCCTTCTGTTCATTGAAATCTTCGGAAATCAGGCGGGACATTGTGGAAATCCAGCTCGATTCGTTATCGGGAGGCAGATCCAGAAACGCATCGAGCGAAGGGATGTCGGTTCCGGTATAAATTTTGTAAAAATGTCCGGCATGCTCGCGCTCCTCTTTGGCCAGGACATCAAATACGTGGCGGGCATCGGGATCCTTCATTTTTTGTGATCCGAGCTGATAAAAATTCATCGCATTTTTTTCGGTTTGAATGGAGCGTTTGACAGCTTCTTGAACGTTAATTCCCATTGTGTGCCTCCTTTCAGAAATAATGTTACCCAAAGAATACCTTTTTAGTCTTTTTTGTCAAGTCATTACTGTCAAATAATCCGGCTCCAAAGCGGTTGACAGCGTTGCATGGCGGCGTGTAAAAGAACCGGTATGTTTTTATGAATCAACGGGAGGATGAAAAATGGCAGTGGAACCGAACAAAATTATCTACTCGATGATGCGGGTAAGTAAATATTACGACAAGAAACCGGTCATCAAGGACATATCCCTGTCCTATTTTTATGGCGCCAAGATCGGCGTACTGGGCCTGAACGGTTCCGGTAAATCGTCACTGCTGCGCATCATGGCCGGTGTGGACAAGGAGTACAACGGCCAGGCGGTTCTGTCACAGGGATACACGGTCGGCTACCTCGAACAAGAGCCGCGCCTGGATGAAGCCAGGACCGTACGCCAGATCGTCGAGGAGGGGGTCCAGGAAACGGTTGACCTGCTGGCCGAGTTCAACGGAATCACCGACAAGTTCTCGGAACCGGACGCGGATTTCGAGAAACTGTGCGACCGTCAGGCTGAGCTGCAGGAGAAGCTTGACCATCTGGACGCCTGGGACCTGGACAGCCGCCTGGAAATGGCCATGGACGCGCTGCGCTGCCCGGATGGCGACACCGAGATCAAGGTGCTGTCCGGCGGTGAGAAGCGGCGTGTGGCGCTCTGCCGCCTGCTGTTGAAGAAACCGGACATCCTGCTGCTGGACGAACCGACCAACCATCTGGATGCCGAAACGATTGCCTGGCTGGAGCATCACCTGCACAGTTATCCCGGCACCGTCATCGCGGTGACCCATGACCGTTATTTCCTGGACAACGTGGCCGGCTGGATCCTGGAACTGGACCGCGGCGAGGGCATCCCCTGGAAGGGCAATTATACATCCTGGCTGGAGCAGAAGCAGAACCGTCTGGCGACCGAGGAAAAGCAGGAAAGTGAACGCCAGAAGACACTGCAGCGCGAGCTGGAATGGATCAAAATGTCACCCAAGGGGCGGCACACCAAGTCCCAGGCCCGTATCAGCGCCTACGAGGAACTGGCGTCCGATACAGGTGAGAAAAGGGCAAAAGAGCTGGAGATCTATATCCCGGCGGGACCACGGCTGGGCGATATTGTCATCGAGGCCAGCGACGTGGCCAAGGGCTACGGCGAGCGGCTCCTGTTCGAGGGGATGAACTTCCGTCTGCCTCGTGGCGGCATCGTCGGCATCATTGGTCCCAACGGCGCCGGCAAGACGACCCTGTTCAGGATGATAACCGGTCAGGAGCAGGCCGATGCCGGTTCTTTCCGCATCGGCGATACGGTGCAACTGACCTATGTCGACCAGAGCCGTGATGCGCTCAATCCGGACAAGTCGATCTGGGAAGAGATTTCGGAAGGGCAGGAGATGATCCAGCTCGGCAAGGTGGCGGTCAACTCCCGTGCCTATGTTTCGCGCTTCAACTTTTCCGGCAGCGACCAGCAGAAGAAGGTAGGGGCGCTCTCCGGCGGCGAGCGTAACCGGGTGCATCTGGCCCGCATGCTGAAAAGCGGCGCCAACGTGATCCTGCTGGACGAACCGACCAACGACCTGGATGTCAACACCATGCGGGCGCTGGAAGAAGCTTTGGAGAACTTCGGTGGCTGCGCCGTGGTCATTTCCCACGACCGCTGGTTTCTGGACCGCATTGCTACACATATGCTTGCATTCGAGGGAGATTCGAAGGTGGTCTGGTTTGAAGGGAACTATTCGGAGTACGAAGAGGATCGCCGCAAGCGCCTGGGAACGGCAGCCGACATCCCGCACCGCATCAAATACCGCCAGCTCACCAGGGCCTGACGGAACACGGCATCGACCGCAATCCGACCGCCCCCGGCCATCATCAGCCGCCGGGGGCGGTCGTAATATTTAGATGATTCAGCTCCGGGTCGAGTGTGCCAGGCTGGCTTTCATCAGTTCCGCAAACACCTGGCGGGCTTCCGGATCGGCAATAGCCGACGACTGTTCTTCTATCAGAGCCAGCTGAGCAACGGTGAGAGGCTTTGGCGGGGGCATTTCAGGTTCTTCATCGACAACCGCCTTCTGAACCTTTCCGGCCTTGAGCACTATTTCACGCACGACCTCGCCCCCCAGACGGTTGTTGAGCTTTTCCTTCATCATGCCGGTCATGAAACGCAGTTCCTGAATCCAGGGAGCGCTGGAGACCGCCACCGTCAGAGTACCGTTGATGATCCGCAGCGGTTGGGCACGGGCTGCAACCGTGGCTCCGACCACATCGGGCCAGACCCGCCAGATTTCCGCCTCACGCAGCCGTTCCGCCAACCCCAGGCCATGAAGGCACTCCTGGATCAGCCCCGGCAATGGCCGGGGGAAAGGCATCCTAGGACGTCTTGCCATCTTGCTGTCTCCGGCGGCTTATGATTCCACCGACAATCTGCCCCGCGATCGAACCACCCAGAGTCAAGGGGATGAAATGCCAGCTGATACCCGCCTTCAATCTCAAAAGCACGATGAACGGTATCGGCAGGTGGATCAGCAGAAACCACATGAAAGAATATTTTGTGTAGTTTTGACGGAGATAACCGCACGGTATGCTGATGATGAATGACAGGATGATGAGCCCGACAACGAGGATTGTGCCTTGCATGAACTGCTCCTTTTCGGGCATAGTAGAAAGCCTCAATCTATTTGTCAACCAGCTTTCCAATTTAAGTTGAGGTCAGGACATACATATGGAGAAACGTACAATGGTTCAGGATGGACAGTTGCTGGCGGTGTTCAACTCCGCACATCGGGTGATGAAGGCTGAAAGCGTACTCAAAACCAGGTCGGTGCCGGTTTTGCTGATCCCGGCACCGAGGGCGCTTTCGGCGGATTGCGGCCTGGCGCTCCGCTATGACGAAGATGCGGGCGACGACGTGATGCGGGTTCTTGCCGAGGAGCAGCTATTGCCGGCCTTTGTCTGCAGGAGAATCGCCGGCGGAAAATATGAGACCGTCTGGCAAGGGAACGAAGGAGCGCCATCAAATCTGTGAGGTAACAAAAATGAATACTATAGACTGTCGCGACATGGCCTGCCCGGCCCCGGTATTAACAGTAAAGAAGGCGCTTGAACAACAGGGCGGCATCCGGGTGCGACTTGATGATGGCGCCCCACGCGAGAACGTTGGCCGCTTTGCCAGGAACAGGGGGTTTGAAGTTCTGGAGGAACAGCAGGAGAACGGCTGGCTGCTGACAATCAATGCAGGCAATACAGATCCGACTGGCAAGGCCTTCACGGAACCGGGCGACACGGTGTTGCTGTTTGCATCGGATCGGCTTGGCGACGGCCCAGAGGAGTTGGGCCGACTCCTGATGAAGAATTTCATTTTTACACTGCTGGAGAGTGCTGTCCTGCCATCCAGGATGATGTTTTTGAACAGCGGGGTACGGCTGACAACTGAAGGGTCCGATGTTCTGGAAGCGCTGGACAAACTGGCCGGGATGGGTGTCGAAATCCTGTCGTGCGGCCTCTGCCTCGACTTCTTCGGACTCAAGGAAAAACTGCGTTCCGGCGCTACGAGCAACATGTTGACAACCGTTGAGGCAATTCTTTCGACCGCAAGGGTAATACGGCTTTAAAAACAAATAGTTCTTGACAGTCGTTGTTACAAGCCTTTATAGTGATCCCCTTTTGGGATATCTCTTTAGCAGGGACAGTATTATCCACGATGTTTGACAGCCTATCCGACAAGCTGGAGTCAGCCTTTAAAAAACTTCGCGGTCTTGGAGTAATGACCGAGGACAACATCAAGGACGCGTTGCGCGAAGTTCGCCTGGCGCTGCTTGAGGCTGACGTCAACTTCAAGGTTGTCAAGGACTTCGTGGAGAATGTCCGCCTCAAGGCGGTCGGCACCGAGGTAATCAACAGCCTTTCACCAGGGCAGCAGGTTGTCAGGATCGTACACGACGAACTGGTTGCGATCATGGGTGGCGGCGAGGACAACTCCCTCGACCTGGCGGCAAAACCGCCGGTTGCGATCATGATGGTCGGACTCCAGGGAGCGGGCAAGACAACCACCTGCGGCAAGCTGGGCAATCTGCTCAAAAAGCAGAAACGCCGGCCGCTGCTGGTTCCGGCTGACGTTTACCGTCCGGCAGCCATCGAACAGCTCAAAACAGTCGGCCGCCAGCTCGGCCTTGAAGTATTCGACTCCACCACCGACCAGAAGCCGGTCGATATCTGCAGCGCAGCCATGCGCTTCGCCGAGCTGAACGGCTACGACACTGTCATACTCGATACAGCGGGACGTCATCAGATCGACGATTACCTGATGAACGAGCTGGCCGAGATCAAGGCTGCCGTACAGCCGCGCGAGATCCTGTTTGTTGCCGATGCCATGACCGGCCAGGAAGCCGTAAATGTTGCCGGTGGCTTCAATGATCGGCTGGAAATCAGCGGCGTAGTACTGTCCAAGCTGGATGGCGATGCAAAGGGCGGAGCCGCACTTTCGATCAAGGCGGTTACCGGCAAGCCGGTAAAGTTTGTCGGACTGGGAGAGAAGCTGGACGCCCTTGAGGTGTTCCATGCCGATCGCCTGGTTTCGCGCATACTGGGCATGGGTGATGTACTGACCCTGGTGGAAAAGGCCCAGGCCGTCTTTGACGAGAAGGAAACCGCGCTTCTTCAGAAGAAGATGAAGAAGAACCAGTTCGACCTGGAAGATTTTCTGGCCCAGATGCAGCAGATCCGAAAAATGGGATCGATGGAATCGATCATGGGCATGATCCCGGGCATGGGCAAGATGATGAAGCAGATGAAGGGCGCCCAGCCCAGCGAGAACGAAATTAAACGTATTGAAGCGATCATCCGGTCGATGACTCCCGGAGAGCGCGCCAATCACGGCATCATAAACGGCAGCCGCCGACTTCGCATAGCCAAGGGAAGCGGGACTACGGTCCAGGAAGTCAACCAGCTGCTGAAAAGATTCACGGAAGCGCAAAAGATGATCAAGCAGCTGCAAAAGCTCGGACCAAAGGGACTCATGAAAGGCCTGGGAGGAATGGGCAAGGGAATGATGCCGTTCGGATAACAACCAGGACCGCACTACGGTTTATACTAAAACATCGCAGAAGGAAAAATCAGGAGGAAACACAATGGCAACAAAAATCAGGCTTGCTCGCGCAGGTGCTAAAAAAAGACCTTTCTATCAGATAGTAGTAGCTGACGAGCGCTGCCGCAGAGATGGCCGTTTTATTGAGAACGTCGGCACCTACGACCCGACCAAGAATCCGGCTGTAGTCAAACTGAACAACGAAAAGGCTCTGGCTTGGCTTGACAAGGGCGCACAGCCGACCGATACAGTTCGCCAGATTCTGAAGAATGCGGGCCTGCTCGACAAGGTGACAGCAGCGGCCGCATAGAGTATCCAGATCCCCGGTCCGCCGGTCATTCAATATGAGCAGAGGATACCGCCATGAAGACACTTGTTGAAACCATCGCAAAGGCACTGGTAGATGATCCGACTCAAGTAAATGCCACCGAGGAGACGGAAGAGGAAACTCTGGTCATCAAACTGACCGTCGCCAAGGAAGACATGGGGCGTATTATCGGCAAGGAAGGACGAACCGCCAAGGCGATACGAACCATCCTTAATGCAGTGTCTACCAAGGACAACAGGAAGGCGATTCTCAAGATTGTCGAATAAATGAGTGATCAGGATGAAATGATTGCCGTGGGCAAGATCATTGGCACCCACGGAATCAAAGGACAATTGAAAGTATTCTCGTATTCCGGGAATATTGAAAGCCTGCAGAACTCGGGCACCGCATTTCTGAAAGGAAAGAACGGCCTGCTGCAGGAATACGTTATCAAAGGGGTTTCCGCCCATTCCGGCGGATTCCTGCTTTCGCTTGACGATTTCAACGATATTAACCAGGTATTGCCGCTGGTGGGCAACGAACTCTGTCTGAAACGGAGTCAGCTTCC
>JAURXC010000335.1 GCA_030654645.1 Deltaproteobacteria bacterium
CCAGCTCATGTTGATCGTCAGCAGCCAGTCCTGAAGGCCCGGTATCGGCACCCCGGACATGTAGCGGTGGGCAACCGCGACAAAGATGATGACTGTCGCTGCTCCGATCAGAAAGTAATAATGATCTCCTCAAGGTGGTCGAGGTATTTCATCATGTGATCATCTCCTGGTCCCGGCAAGCGGGATGAGTGTGTTAAAGATACTGATATTTCTATTTGCTGGTTTGGTCGTTAAAAAGGCCGCTGCGTTGGCCGCAGCGGCCTGTACTGATGAGGGTTTCCGAATGATCAGTTCGGATTGTAACCGGTAGCGGCGTAAACTTCCTTGATCAGGTCGGCGCCGATGCGATTCATATGTTCCTTGTGGGCCTTGTCCATGGTTTTCTTCCAGGCAGCCCGCTCCTGGGGTGTCAGTGTTATGAACTGTGAGCGTCCGGATTTCTTGACGGCGGCCAGCGCTTCGTCATTATCCTTTTTGGCGATGTCATTGGCGTACTTGGTGGCGTCCTTCATCGCGCCTTCCAGGATGGTGCGGATGTCGGCCGGCAGACCGGCCCAGAACTTCTTGTTGACGATGACCGCATAGCCCAGGTAGCCGTGGTCGGAGAGGGTCACGTATTTCTGAACTTCGTGCATTTTCTGGGTGTAGAGGTTGGAAGGGGGGTTTTCTGTGCCGTTGACCACGCCGGTCTGCAGGGCCTGGTAGACTTCCGAGAAAGCCAGAACTTGCGGGTTGGCGCCCATGGAGCGCATCTGGGAATCAAGAACCTTGGAGGACTGGATGCGCAGTTTCTGTCCTTTGAAATCTTCAGGCGTCTTGAGCGGCTTGTTGGCGCTCATCACCTTGAAGCCGTTGTCCCAATAGGCCAGGCCATGGACCCCTTTTGCCTCAAGCTTGGACAGCAGTTTGGCTCCGACCGGTCCCTGGGTGACCTTGTGCAGTTCGTTGTAGTTGTCAAAGATGAAGGGGAGGTCGAACAGTTCGAATTCCTTGATACCCAGCGGCGCGAACTTGGCCAAAGAAGGAGCGAGCATCTGCACCGCGCCCAGTTGCAGGGCCTCCATCTCTTCCTTGTCCTTGTAGAGCTGGCTGTTGGGGTAGACCTCTACCTTGACGCGTCCCTTGGTGCGTTCCTCGGCAATCTTTTTGAAATAATCGGCTGCCTGTCCCTTGGGTGTGTGCTGGGCAACGACGTGGCTGAACTTGATCACGATCGGCGCGGCTTGGGCGGTCAGCGGCAGTGCCAGGGCGAATGCCCCGATCACCAGGCTTTTCAGACATTGATTCAGTTTCATGCGTGTTCCTCCTTGGTGTGATGTGCTGTTTGATTGATTGAACAACAGACGATATTACAGGCAAACTGCGCTAATTAATGCAGTGGTTGTGCCAAAGCGCGATGGGATTGTAACTTGCTGATATGATGTTTTATTATTGTGTATGTCGTTATCGTGAGTGCGGCTGGAAGCGTCTTGGTGGCTAAAACCGGCCAGTCGTGGTGGCGGATAACCGCCACCACGCAAAGCAGGGCAAGGTTCAGGCGGGGATGAAGAAACGGGAACCCATCTCTTCCAGACCCAGTGTACAGAGCACTTCATTCAGGCGTTCGCCGGGGCGGCGCCGGGGCAGGTCCATGTACTCGGCGATGATCAGCTCGTTTTTCATCGAATGCTCCCAGCCGACCAGTTCGGTTACATTCACTTTGTAGCCGTGAGCCTCCAGTTGCAGGCAGCGCAGCACGTTGGTGACCATGCTGCCGAATTCGCGGGTGTGCAGCGGGTGACGCCAGATCTCGGACAGACTGCTGCCGGCCAGAGTTTTGCCTTTGTTCTTGCGCAGCACTGTTGCAACTACGGCCTGACAGCAGGGCACCAGCACG
>JAURXC010000354.1 GCA_030654645.1 Deltaproteobacteria bacterium
TCGATGTAGGCCGGATCGTGAAATGTCAGCAGCAGTTCGTCACTGATCGGCCCGCAATCCCGAATTTCCATGTTTGGCAGGTCAAGCAGGCCATATGCGTCAAACAGGTCATATGCCAGCCGGTTGCGCTGCAGCTTGAACGGGTGTTCATCGCCGTAACTGAAATTGCCGAAAAGCGGCGAGTAAATCAAGGCTGTACGGCGGGGGCGCATATGGCATGCCTCATGGCGGCAAATTCTGTGAGCAGGAAACATTTTTCCAGCCTTATCGCGGAAAAAAGCCTTCACGGCAAGCCGGGTTTTTCAGGATTGGGGGATAATGCACTATTTGGAGAGTCACGTCCAGAGTAAAGGCAATTTATCCGGAGGGTTATGCGTAGAAGGACAGCGATCGGGATGCTTCGGGGGCAGCAGGATCTTTCGGTGAAGTTCCGGGCCTTGCCGGAGAAGAGATCGTTGAAGAACTCTCGGGCGAAGTTCCAGACGACGTGGCCACAGCGGTGGAAGACTCTTCTGTTCCGGTTGCTGCCGCTGCAGCCGCCTCCTGCCGGGCCTGTTGCTGCTGAGTGGAGGCCTGTGCGGCAACGGCGCGGTCCTGGGGTGACGGGTCGGCCGGCGCCAGAGCAGCCCTGATCACCTGCTGCATGCGGCTGATGGTCTCCTGTGGGGTCTTGCCGGGAGAAACCTCGATCGGCACTTCACCGCCGGTGACATAACTCCTGCCATCGGGGCCGCGGGTATAGGTATAGGAAACCGGTCCGGTCATCGTGCCCCCGGCCGATTTGTGGGCGGCCTCGTGGGCCTTGACCTTTGCTTCGATCGACTTGAGCCGGGCAATTTCGGCCTGAACCTGCGCATCCTGTTCCTGGCCACTACCGCCGGCGGTTGCGAGTGGAGCGCCGGAGGAACTCTTTTCGCTGCTTCCGCTCCGGGATTCTTTACCGTCTTTAGCAGTAACGGCCACATCTCCGTCAGATTTTTGTAACGATGGCGAATATGGAGTGAACTCCGCCGCGCCTGAGACGGACTGTTGAACACCCAGCTGCCGGCCGGATTGTTCAGAATATCCCCAAGTCGGACGCCCGGTGCCGCTGTTGACGACGCCGACTCCGCTCTCCCGCATCAGGCGAGCCGCATAGCCGGATCGATCCGGCGAAGAAGCATATGTGGAGGAGATGGCTTCCATCCGTTACCCCATGTTTCCCTACTTTGCCAATTGAGTATACTAAATCGATATCGTGTCAGGCAACAGGAATTTTGTCGCATATCCGCTATGATAGCGAATAACCCGGAACAGGTGCGGGGCCAGCGGAAATGTACGCAGGCCCCGCATGGTGACGCTACCGGCATGTTACCGGGCTGGAATCACATCCTGAACTGAGCCACGATCCGCTTCAGCTCCTCGGCCATCCTGGCCAGCTGGCTGGCGGCTCCGGCGGTGTCCTGCGAACTGTGCGATGCACTGCTGACAACCCCGGTGATCTCGTGCATGCTCTTGCTGATCTCGTTGGTGGTTGCGGTCTGCTGCTCGGCCGCTGTAGCTATCTGGTTGATCTGGCTGGTCACGTCGCCAACCTGGCTGAGGATCTCTTCCAGCGCCTTGCCGGAACGGGCCGCGTCCTCGGTACCGCGTTCAACCTCGTGGACACCTTCCTCCATCGCGGCTACCGCGGACTTGGTTTCCTGCTGAATAGCCTTGATCATTTCACCGATCTCGCGGGTGGCCTTGGTGGTGCGTTCGGCCAGGGCGCGCACTTCATCGGCAACAACCGCAAAACCCCGGCCCTGTTCGCCGGCCCGGGCCGCTTCGATGGCCGCATTGAGCGCCAGCAGGTTGGTCTGGTCGGCAATATCCTCGATGGTTCCGACGATGTTGCCGATCTGTTCCGAGCGGGAGCCGAGCGATTCAACCGTTTTGGCGCTCTGCTGGACCTTGACCGCAATACGCTGAATGCTTTGAACCGCGTTGCTGACAACCTCCGAACCGCTCATGGCGGTCTGGGTAGCGCGGTTGGATATTTCAACGGTCCGGATGCAGTTCTGGGCAATCTCCGCCGACGTGGCCGCCATTTCCTCGCAGGCGATAGCCACCGAGGTTGATTGCGAAGCAGCCTTTTCCGTGCCTCCTGCGATCGTGGCAGCGGTCATGTTGAGATGCTCCGCCGACGAAGCCACCTCAATCGCGTTATTGTTGATACGGGTAACAATCTCTTTCAGATTGTCAAGAAAGTTGTTGAAAGAGCGTGCCAGTGACCCGGTTTCATCTTCACGTTCAACCTTCAGCCGCTTGGTCAGGTCACCGCCGCCACTGGACATCTCTTCCAGGCTCTTGTCTACATACCCCAGGGTTTTAGTGATGCCGCGACTGATCACAAAACAAAGTGTCAGCATGAACACTGCAAAAACGATGTTCAAACTGACCAGAATCCATTTGACGGTATTCACGTCTTTTTTGACGTCATCAACATAGATACCGCTTCCCAGCACCCAGCCCCAGGGTTCGAACTTCTGGACATAGGAGAGCTTGGTGTACAGTTCGCTGGTCGTACCGCCACCCGCCTTGGGCTTCGGCCATTCATAGTTGACAAACCCAAGACCGGCCCGTTCAACCACCTCGTTGAAGGTAACAAACAGGTTCTTGTTGTCGATTTTCTGAACCACGCCGGCCAGACCGTCACTCATCGTGGTGGCCTTGTTGAATTTGGGATCATCCAGCACCTTGCCGTCCAGCACCGGAACGGTCGGATGCATGATCATCTTCGGCACCGGCTTTCCCAGGTCATTGATCCAGACGTACTCCTTTTTTTCGTAACGCAACTTCGAGATACGCGCTGCGGCATCTTTCTGGGCCTGTTCCAGTGGTAGTCGCCCGGCCTTCACCTCCGCGTCCTGAAAGTCGAGAATCCCCATGGCCACCTCGACGATATGACGGGTGGCATCTTGTTTTTCTCTGATGATCCTGGATTCGATCAACGGCAGCAGGTATGTAAAAAGGCCGATCATCATTACCGCGACACTGATGACCGAGATGGACATGATCTTGTACTGAATGCGCCAGTTTTTGAATTGGGTGATTTGCATGTTGTGTCTCCTTTGGGCGGTCTGGGAATTATCCAAAAAGTGTAACAAGTTTGTCGGCGATTTTTTCCGTTCCTAGTATGAAATCGATCATGCCTGTTTCGGCAGCCGCCTTGGGCATGCCGTAGATCACGCTGGTCTTCTGATCCTGGGCGATGGTAATCCCACCCAATTGCTTGATGTGCGAGATACCGGCCGCACCGTCACTGCCCATGCCGGTCAGGATTACTCCGGCCACTCTCTGACCGAACGGTGAGACAAGAGATTTCATTGCCACATCTATCGAGGGGCGCACGGAATTGACCTTTTCACCATCGGACAGGTGAAAAGAGCGATTACCCACCAGTTGCAGATGAAGGCCGCCCGGAGCCAGAAAAATATTGCCCGGTTGCAGCGTCTGTCCCTCCCGCGCAAGCATGACCGGCATCTTTGAGACTCTTGCAAGCGAGGTGACAAAGGCCTGGTCGATCAACGGAGTTATGTGCTGGACGATCACGACCGCCGCCTTCAACACCGGCAGACGCGGGAACAACTGCTCAAGAACCTTGAGGCCGCCGGTGGAAGCCCCGATCATGACAAGGTTACATTGCAGCATCCGCTAAGCTCCGATCTGCATACGATCCAGAAGCTTCAGGTACATCCGGATCGAGGCGATCAGATCTGGCGGCTCAAAGGGCTTGATGATATAATCGACCACGATCTCCTTGTGCCCTTCCAAACGTTCGTCCGGGACGTCCATCGCGGTCAGCATCGAAATGATGTTGCCCTGCATCAACCCCTCGTTTTTCATCTCGCGGATCGTATCCCAGCCGTCTTTTCCGGGCATCATCACATCCATCAGGATTACGCCCCGAAACCCCTCCCGCAGAAGTCGCAGACAGTCGCCGGCACCGGCGACGATCAAAGCGCGGATCCCCTCGGAATCGAGCAGTTCGTGCATGGTTTCCCGGATGCATTCTTCATCATCAACCACCATGACCCGTGGAAAATGGGTGTCAGAACCTTTCAAGGGAACCGCTTCGATCATTTTAAATCTCCCGCGGGTATTCATAAAATAGGCAAGCTTTGTAAAAGTGGCATAATATCAGAACTGCAATCAAATATCCGCACAAAAATGCGTGTAATAAACCATGGTTCTAATATAATCGGATATTTACTGAAAAAAATGTGTCAGCAAAGCCGCCTCGACATGAACTGGCCAGTAATTGCCGTCCTGTCAAATTTTTCAACAGGTCAATTATTATTTCAGAGTACACTATTCGTAGAGTGGTAATTAATCTGCTGTCAAGCAGACCATTTTTAGTGTAAAATAAATATGTATATCTATATTATCAAATAACAAGTTCGAACAGGGGCAATGGATAATACATGGAATCCATCTATCTGAAAACACTGGTGGAAGTTGTAAAAGCCGGCAGCATTTCTAGAGCTGCCGACATTCTCTGCGTCACACAACCGGCCGCTTCCCGCCGCATCAAATTCATTGAAGAGCAGTATGGCTACCCGCTTCTGGACCGCAGCGGGCAGACACTGGCGCTGACCGATGCTGGCAAACTGGTATTCGAGAAAGCCATCAAGCTGCTTGAAATCGAGCAGGAGCTGCTTTCCGGCCTCAAGTCGATGAGGGACAACAAAAGCATCGCATTCATCTGTACGCCCACCTTCGGAATCATCCACCTGCCGTCGATCATGCGCGAATTCATGATGGAACACGCCGACCTTGCCGACCTCTCGTTCATGTTCGACACACCCGCTAAAATAGTGGAGTCTCTGCGGGACGGCATGTATGACCTGGCTGTAATTGAGCATTGCGAAAGCGTTGATTTTTCAGATTTGACCACGCTTGACCTGCCGGGTGACGAGATGATCTTTGCCAGTGCTCCCGCGCTGGGGATACCTGCCGGAGACATCACCCTTTCCGAACTGTTTTCTTATAACATATTCATACGCAAGGAAGGCTGCTGTTCGAGAACGCTTCTGGAAATCAATCTGCGCGCGATAGCCAGGGAACTTTCGGATTTCAGGAGCTGTGTCGTGGTTGATGATCTTCTGATGATCGTCCGGGCCACACTGGGGGGACAGGGGGTATCGTTCCTGCCCCGCGATCTTGTACAGGACCAGCTTGAAACCGGTCTGCTTCGTGAACACCGTATCGACGGATTCCGCCATCATCGCAATCGCAACCTTATCATCCATGCCGGCTGCTGCCGGAAACCCGAGTCCCCGATCAGCCACTTCATCGACATAATCACCAACCGCTTCGATTTGCCTGCTTACAAGACAGGCTGACCAGCCCACGTACTTGCGGTTGGTTTACAAGAGCAGGGGGTTCCGGATTGGAACCCCCTGCTCTTTTTTTACCCATAAATATTATGCATGGCCCCATGCAAATGTCTGACTTTACTAAGCTGCTATTTAGTCTTAGCATAAACACATCAAAATATATCAATACGCGCATACAGCAACAGATCGGTCATACGCCACATGAAAGACCAATGTTTGATAACGATAACGCTGCAAAGGGGAGCTCATTGTGACAGCTAAATTTTCACGCAGAACGTTCTTGAAAACATCGGGACTGCTATCGGCAGGAATCGCCGCCACCACAATGCTCCCCGACAGGTTTCTCCTCTGGGCCGAAGAACAGGGCATGCTCACTTCCACGTTGATACCGACCTACTGCGAGATTTGCTTCTGGAAGTGCGGGGCAATGGCCAAGGTGATCAACGGTCGGGTTGTCAAACTGGAAGGCAACCCGGCCCATCCCGGCTCCCGCGGCAAACTCTGCGGCCGGGGCAACGGCGGGACCGGGCTGCTCTACGATCCGAACCGGCTCAAGACGCCCCTGATCAACACCGGCGCCCGGGGTGAAGGCAAATTCAAAAAAGCATCCTGGGACGAGGCGCTGAACTTCACCGCGGAAAAGATGACCAAGATTGCCGGTCAGTATGGCCCGGAGTCCATGGCGATCTTTACCCACGGCGCTCCGACCGATCATTTCCTCCCGCTGATCTCCGCGTTCGGCTCACCCAATGTGGGCATGCCCTCCTTCGCCCAATGTCGCGGACCGCGCGATGTCGGGCTGGAGCTGACCTTTGGTGAAAGCATCGGCTCGCCGGAGCGCCTGGACATGGCCAACAGCAAGGTGGTCGTCCTGTTCGGTTCGCACCTTGGCGAGAACATGCACAATTCCCAGGTACAGGACTTCTCCGAAGCCATTGCCCGTGGCGCCAAACTGATAGTTATCGATCCGCGCTTTTCGATTGCGGCCGGCAAAGCGGAAAAATGGCTGCCAATCCGGCCGGCGACCGATATCGCGCTGCTGCTGACCTGGATCAACATCATCATCTCCGAAGAGCTCTACGACAAACAGTACATCAACAGTTACGCCAACGGCCTGGATCAGCTGCGCACGGCCGTCAGCGGCTACACCGCCGAGTGGGCCGCCGGAGAGACCGATCTCAAGGCTGCCGATATTATTGAAACGGCGAGGATGATGGGCAAAAGCGCCCCGGCGGTCTGTATCCATCCCGGCCGGCATGCCACCTGGTACGGTGACGACGTTCAGCGCACGCGGGCGCTGGGTATCCTGATGGCACTACTTGGGAGCTGGGGGCGCGAGGGGGGCGCTTTCTTCGCAACGCAGGCCTCTTTCCCCAAGTTGGACTCAAAACCGTATCCCGAGCCGTCCAGAGAGCCCCTCAACCTTGGAGGATACCCGTTTGCCGGAGGGGAAGGGGTTACCCAGGCCATCCGCACCGCCACCATCAGCGGCGCACCGTACCCGATCAAGGGGTGGTTCGTCAGCGGCACCAACCTCCTCAAATCCTTGCCGAATCAGAAGGAAACCATCGAGGCGATCAAGCGGCTCGACCTGTTGGTTGCCGTGGATGTCATGCCCTTCGACACGGTCATGATGGCGGATGTGATCCTGCCCGAGTGTTCCTATCTGGAGCGCCACGATGCGCTGGCGGTCGGCAAGGGCAAGTCGCTCACCGTTTCGCTGCGGCAGCCGATCATTGAGCCGCTGTATGAATCAAAACCGGGCTGGTGGATTGCCAAGGAGCTGTCAAACCGCCTGGGACTTGGCGATTACTTCCCCTGGAACACCTATGAAGAAAAAATCAAGAGTCAGTGCTCACTCTGGGGGATCAACTACGAAGAGTTGAAAAAGGTCGGCACCATAACCATCCCGAACACGGCAAAACCGTTCATCACTGCGCTTGACCCACCCCGGTTCAACACCGCATCGGGCAAGATCGAACTTTACAGCAAGGAACTGGAAGAGAAGGGTTTCGACCCGATCCCCCGCTATACAAAACATCCGTTGCCGCAATCCGGGGAATTCCGGTTGATATATGGCCGCCACGCCGTCCACACCTTCAGCCGTACCACCAACAATCCGGAACTGCATGAACTGTATCCGGAAAACGAAGTCTGGATCAATGCCTCCAAGGCCAGCGACATGGGCATCAGCAATGGCGCCTATGTCACGCTGGTCAACCGGGACGGCATCAAGAGCACTCCCATCAAGGTCAAGGCCACCGAACGCATCCGCGAGGACTGTGTCTATATGGTGCACGGCTTCGGAACCACCAGCAAGGGGCTGGATAAAGCTTTCGGCAAAGGCGCCGACGATCAGCAGCTGGTAACCAGATATGCCGTGGATCCGATCTGTGGCGGGACCGGAATGAGGGTTAATTTTGTCAGTATCGAGAAGGGAGCTTCACATGCCTAAGTATGCGATGGTGATAGATCAACGCCGCTGCGTTGCCTGCATGGCCTGCGTCGTGGCCTGCAAGAAGGAGAATGATGTACCGCCGGGGGAGTTCCGCACCAGGGTCGTCGAACAGACCGAGGGGACATTTCCCGAGCTGCGGATGGAACTTCGTTCGGAGTTGTGCAACCACTGCGACAACCCGCCTTGCGTTTATAACTGCCCGACCGGGGCTTCCTATAAAAACAAGGAAAACGGCATGGTGCTGCTGAAGTCCTATCGCTGCGTCGGCTGCAAATCCTGCGTGGCGGCCTGTCCCTACGATGCCCGTTACATCAATGAAGAAAAAGGCTATGTCGATAAGTGCACCTTCTGCGCGCACCGGGTCAAGGAGGGCAAGGAACCGGCCTGCGTCGCCACCTGCGTGGGCAAATCCCGCATCTTCGGCGACCTGGATGACCCCAAGAGCCTTGTCAGCATCGCACTGCACCAGAACCACTCGGAGGTGTTGCTGAAGAGCGTCGGCACGATACCACGGGTTTACTACATCAAGAAATTCAGCAAACCGGAATAGGAGCGTAGCGCATGGAAATCACGGTTACCGGATTGAACGCCATCTCAAACCCGCATCTGCATGCATGGGACTGGCGGGTATCGCTGTATCTGTTCCTGGGGGGACTCTCGGCCGGCCTGGCGATGATGAACTCCGTACTGCATGTCCGTAAGAATGGCAGACTGGCCGAAGGTGACAAGGCCGCGATCAGCGCGCCGATGTATGTGCCGATCATCCTTAGCATCGGCATGTTCTTCATCTTTCTGGACCTGGAGAGCAAGCTGCACGTCTTTTGGTTTTACCTGACCGTTCAACCGTTTTCGCCGATGTCGTGGGGTTCCTGGGGACTGTTGGCCTTCTACCCGATCAGCATCATGTATGCCCTGGCCATGTTTCCGGAAAACAAACGCAGTCTCCTGGCCTTCCGGCAACTGCAGGAGCTCTCCATCTGGATGAGCCGCTACAAGCTGCAACTCGCGGCGGCCAATTTCGGGATGGGCCTGTTTATCGGCATTTATACGGGGGTGCTGTTAAGCGCGTACGTTGCCCGGCCGCTGTGGAACTCGGCCCTGTTGCCGATCGTTTTCCTTACCTCGGCCATGTCGGCCGGCGCGGCCTTCATGATCATAATTTCCTCACGCAAGCAGGTAAAGCTGTTCTTCACCAAGATCGAAATCTGGATGATACTGGCTGAGATGGTAATGCTGCCTCTGTACTTCTACGGCCAATACATAGCATCCGATGCGCAACGCGAATCGATCATGCCATTTTTCACCTTCAACCATGAATATTTCTGGTACGGCCTGGCAATGCTGTTCCTGGTGATGATTCTGCCGATAGCGCTGGTGATGAAATACATGGAAATCACCGAAGAACATGGCGAGGAGCTGACCTCGGCCGCTCTGTTCAAAATGAACCTGAGCGCACTGATGGTGCTGGCGGGGGGACTGGTGATACGGCTGTCATTTGTCTACGCCGGGCAGTTAAGCCACTTGTAGCTTATATCAAATTGATACGACTCGGACACATATCCCCCGCCATCAGCATGAAGAACGGAATATGTGTCCGATGATTTCCACGACCCAAAATCCCCTCGAAAGCCATTGCCTCTTCCCCCTGCAACCTAGAAATCAGTGCTGCCGCGACACATATTCTCGATCAACTGACAAGGAATGAATCTTGCCTTCAGGTTTATCTCCCCTTTCCCGCCGGCGTGCTTATTACTGATTACCTCCTCAATTTGTGGGATAAATCGTTGTATTCCATATTTCTGACAAAACGGTAAGGAAAACGTCAGTTGAATTAGACCTTGTAGGGAGTATGCTTACACTCACAGGGGATGATATGCGCATACTGGTAGTGGAAGACGAACGTAAAATAGCCGAAGCCCTCAAGAAAGGATTGGAGTCAGAGGGGTATCAGGTGAAACTTGCTTTGAGTGGAGAAGATGGTTTTTTCTGCCTCACTACAGAAGAATATGACCTGATGCTGCTGGACCTGATGCTGCCCGGTCGTGACGGCATCGAAATCCTCCAGTCCATCCGTAAAAAAGGCATCACTACTCCGATTCTGCTCCTGACCGGTCGAGATACGGTTGAAGATCGAGTTCTCGGCCTGGACAGCGGCGCTGATGATTATCTGGTAAAACCGTTTGCATTCCCCGAGTTGTTGGCCCGCATCCGCCTGCTGTTGCGACGTGGTCAGCAGGAGCCGCAGTTTATCCTGAAGATTTCCGACCTTGAGATCAACCTGCTGACGCACCGGGCAACACGATCCGAACAGCTTTTGGATCTGACCGTTAAGGAATTTGAGCTACTTGCATACCTGGTACGCCATCAGGGACATGTTGTCTCACGTGAGATGCTGGCCCAGGATGTCTGGTTGACCCGTGAACGGTCTACCCCACTTGACAACGTCATTGATGTGAACATCGCCAGACTGCGGCGCAAGGTAGATGGCCCTTTTGAATTGAAGCTGATTAGAACTATCAGGGGAGTCGGTTTTTGCCTTGGGGAGTCGGATCATGGCTAGCCGATTAGGAGTCAGGGCACGTTTCACCCTGCTGTATGGTATGGCGATGATGGTCACAGTCGTAATGATGTGCGGCGGAATCTATTTCTTTGTGCAACGGGCACTGCTGAGACAGGTTGAAAACCATCTTCGCAAGGACTTTTCCACCATCAGCGAGTATCTCAAGCATGATCCTGCAGCTCTTTCAAAAGTGGCAAATCACGGGCCTATCCTTCTGTTCAGTGTGCAGGACGGACTCCAAGCTCTGGTCTCCTCGGATGATTGGATACACGAAAAACTTGAGCAGATCGTCGTTGGTCAACACGCGGAAAACAAGCCGTTTTCCGTTCGTACCGCAAACGGCAAACATTACCGGATTCTGATTGCCACTGCCACGCAGGCTGACCGCTCCTACCGGATTATTGTGGCACATGACGAAGATTCGGTAAAGCAGACACGGAAAACGCTGGCGCTGATCATCCTGTTGACCCTGCCAATTGCTATAACAATCTCACTGGCCATAGGCTATGTGATTGCTGGTCGTGTACTTGCACCGATTATCTCCATAACCCGCAAGGCTGAAGAGATCAGTGCCGAGAATCTTTCCGAACGCCTGCCGATTGGCGAGAACAATGATGAATTCAGTCGGTTGGCAACAGTATTTAATCAGACCTTTGCTAGAATCGAAGATTCATTCGACAGATTACGCCGCTTCACAGCAGATGCCTCCCATGAATTGCGTACTCCGTTGGCAGCAATTCGCAGCATTGGTGAAACCGCCATGCACACGCCTGAAGAGCAGTTGAACAGCCGCGATACCATCGGAAGCATTCTTGAAGAAAGCGATCGCTTAAGGCAGTTAGTGGACGCGCTTCTTATGCTCTCTAGAGCCGATGCGGGTGAGGTCGGGGTGCAGCGTGAAATATTAGACCTGGCAGAACTTGCAAGGGATACCGTTGATTTCATGTATGTCCTGGCTGAGGAAAAACATCAATCGATAAAAATAGCCATACTTGGCGAAGCAATCGCGAAGGTTGACCGGGCAAGCGTTCGCCAGGCGATTACCAACCTTCTGGACAATGCCATCAAGTATTCGCCGGCAGAAAGCGACATTCTCATCAGTATCGGGGTTACCACTCATAATGAAGCCTTTATTGAAATTGCCGACAGCGGGATCGGAATTCCCGAACTGGATCTTCCACATATATTCGACCGCTTTTACCGGGTGGATAAAGGAAGGTCCCGTGAAGTGGGAGGCGCGGGTCTGGGACTCTCAATAGCCAAGTGGGCTATAGAAATTAATGGCGGCAAAATCGAGGTTGAGAGCACAAGCGGTCATGGCAGCGTCTTCCGGGTGGTTTTCCCTGAGCTATAGATCTGCATCAGGCTTTCTTGCACATGGAGATGGAAGAAAGCGTAAGTTTTAAGATGGCGTATAACTACACAGATGAATCACACCAAGAAAGGAGCAGTATGATGAAAAAACATGTTGTTGTAACCGTAGTAGCCGGCGCCCTGATGCTGGGGATGACCGCTGTTGCCAGTGCAGCCAAGGCGCCACAAAAAGAGTACACCGGTTCGGAATCCTGCAAGAAGTGTCACGCAGAGGAGTACAAAACCTGGAAGGAGAGTTATCACAGCAAGATGGTGCGGAAAAAAGATGACGGCATCCTGAAAGGTGTGGTGGAAAAATGGGCCGCTGAAGGACCGACCAAGGGGAACGTAACCGGCAAGGAGTTCAAACTAGGTGATGTGGAATACGTAGTCGGATCCAAGTGGAAACAGCGCTTCCTGGTCAAAAACGACCAGACCAACGGCCTGCAGTTTCTGAACAAGCAGTATAACAGCATGAGTGGCAAGTGGGAAAACTACGGTAATAAAAACGACTGGAACACAATTTGCGGAACCTGCCACACCACCGGCTACCGCATAGTTGAATACGATGCCAAGTTCGGAAAACACGGTAGAACGGTCAAGGACACCTTCAGCGAGATGAACGTTGGCTGCGAGGCATGCCACGGACCGGGCGCCAAACATGTAAAGAGCAAATCCAAGAAAGACATCTTTACTTTTGCCGGCAAATCAAAAGCCGAGCAGTCAAAGGTCTGTGGCTACTGTCACAACCGGATCGAGAACGAGCAATTCGCGACAGCCCAGGGCAACCCACGTGAGGACCTGCCGGCACCCAAAGTCGGCGACACTTACAAGCCAGGCGATGACTGGACCAAGTGGTATCCCGAGCATGCTGTGATGCCGGGCATTCAACCTGAGGACAAGGTCGATGCTGACTATACTGGTGACCTGAAGGGACTGTTCATCAAGGACGAAAAATCCAAGGAAATGGGTACCTATGATGCTGCCAAGCATCACCAGCAGTATCAGGAATTCTTGCAGTCCAAGCATTACAAGAACGACATCCTGAGCTGCACCAGCTGCCACGGCGGTCTCCACGGTTCAAAGAAGGCTCCGGCTAAAGACGCCAAGGTGAGTTGTGCAAGCTGCCACGATGCTTCGTACACAATAGAAAAATATATGCCGGGTACCGGCAAGACAGCCGATAATCTGTTTGTGAGAGCCCACACCTTCAACAAAAAACAGACCCGTCCCGGCGGACCGACTGCTAAGGGCGAACCTGTGTATAACAAGTAAGTAGCTGGTTGACAAAATCAAAGGGGCGGGGGCAACCCCGCCTTTTTTGTGTGAACGGCTCATATTTACCGGCAGGTAGGTTTCTAATTCCCATGACAATTTTAGAATCGAGCATACTGGGTATTGTTGAGGGTTTGAGCGAGTTCCTGCCAATATCCTCCACCGGGCATCTGATCCTTGCCTCCGCACTTATGAAGCTCAAGCAGACAGATGCCCACAAAGTGTTCGAGGTCACCATCCAGTCCGGCGCCATGCTGGCCGTTGTCTACATCTACCGCAAGCAGCTTGTCGCCAGGGTTGACCTGCTCAGGAAGCTCTGCTTTGCATTCTTTCCGACCGGGGTTCTCGGCTATCTGCTCTATAAGATCGTCAAATCGCTGTTCCAGCCGTCACTGGTCAGTTACACACTGATTGCCGGTGGAGTAGCTTTTATTGTCATTGAACGCTACATCAAAAACCGCCCCGCCACCGTCGCGAGCATTCAGGATATATCCTACAAACAGGCGTTCGCCATCGGCCTGATTCAGAGTCTGTCCATGATCCCGGGTGTATCCCGATCCGGCGCCACCATCATGGGAGGACTCCTGATCGGCCTGAGCAGGAAAGATGCAGCCGAGTTTTCATTCCTGCTGGCACTACCAACGATGTTCGCGGCTACCGCCTATGACATCTACAAAAACCATGCTCTCTTTAACTTTGGAGATTGGCAGAACATTTTGGTCGGCTTCATCACCTCATTCATTTTCGCGGTCCTCGGCATCAAAGCGCTGCTGAAATTCATCACCAGCCATACATTCGTACCATTCGGCATCTATAGGATCGCGGTTGGTGTCATCTTCCTGATCTTCTTTACGTAGCCAGCCGCGTTCGTCCCGGAACGGAGACTACCATGGCAACAGCCGACCAGACTAAAAATGTAACAGTTCCGGAAATTTTTCTTATATTCCTCCGTTTGGGACTCACCTCTTTCGGGGGGCCGATTGCACATATCGGATACTTCCGGCAGGAGTTTGTCGAACGGAGGAAGTGGCTCGATGAACATGCCTATGCCGATCTGGTCGCGCTCTGCCAGTTTCTGCCCGGACCGGCCAGCAGCCAGATCGGCATCGCGCTTGGCCTTTCGCGGGGTGGTTTCCCGGGGGCAATCGCTTCATGGCTTGGTTTTACTCTGCCGTCAGCCATTGTGCTCGTACTCTTCGGTATGGGGCTTTCCTTCTTGGGTAACACGCTCGGACATCAGTGGCTGCATGGGCTCAAGGTCGTCGCCGTGGCGGTAGTAGCACAGGCTTTGTGGGGCATGGGGAAAAGTCTCTGTCCGGACAAGCTTCGCGCTACGTTTGCAGTTTGCGCCGCCACGTCTGCAACGATATTCCCCACATCTCTTGGTCAGATTGCCGTCATCATAGTCAGCGCCCTCTTCGGCTGGCTGATGCTCCGCACGCCGGCAGCTCTGCCGCACAAACCCATCCAGAATACGACCAGCCGGATAACAGGAGCTACGCTACTTTTCGTCTTTCTTCTGCTCCTATTGGCACTTCCGATCGCGGCGGCAAGCACAAACAGCTATCTCCTGAAGCTGTTTGACAGCTTTTACCGTTCCGGATCGTTGGTCTTCGGCGGTGGACATGTTGTCTTGCCGTTGCTGCAATCGCAGGTCGTCCCGACCGGCTGGGTCACCAACGATCTCTTCCTGGCCGGATATGGTGCGGCACAAGCGATTCCCGGACCGCTGTTTACATTCGCAGCCTATCTCGGCTCCATCTCCGCACAGTCTCCTTCCGGTTGGCTGGGGGCTTCTGTCGCGCTCGTTGCCATATTCCTTCCTGCGTTTCTGCTGATCGCAGGCACGCTCCCGTTCTGGGAGCATCTGCGTCGTTACGAAACGATGCAGCGGGCGATGCTCGGTATTAACGCGGGGGTAGTGGGAATCCTGCTTGCTGCGTTTTACAATCCCGTCTGG
>JAURXC010000358.1 GCA_030654645.1 Deltaproteobacteria bacterium
GTGATTGCCGGTGCGGTACCAGCCCACATAGCCGGGACCCCAGTATACATCACCGCGGGCAGGGGGCACCCAGCACCAGCCGAAGCCGCTGACAACCGTCCAGCGTCCGTAATGGTAGGGAATCCAGCCCCAGTTTTCGGAGGAAATCCAGACATCGACGCTGCCTTTCCAGATCCAGCGTCCGCTGCGATAGGGCGCCCAGTCCTTGGAGACGATCACGGTCGGGCGCCAGACCATGCCGTATTCGGGGACGCGCACCCAGCTGCCGTTGGAGTCCAACTCACCGGAATAGTCGCGCAGCTCTTCGGGAAGAGGCGATTCTGCCCTGGCTGCCCGCGACTGCTCCCGGTCCCGCTCCATGTTCCACTCTTCCCAGCTGTCGGGGGGATTGAGCGAGAGCAGCTCGTTATGTCCCTCTTCCAGCGCGATGTGCTCCCCGGCGCGGACCCTGGTGCGGCTGCCGTTGCCTTCCACATAGGCCGACCCCTTGAATATAGAAACATCCTCCTGGTTGTCGGGCAGGACATCAATACGCAACCTGGTGCGCGCGGCCGGCAGGACGGTGGTGTCGTCGGCGTCGATCTGGAGTGAGTTGGCGGTGGCGGCCTTGTCCGTCCTGACATAGGCCCTGCCGCCGGCCAGGTGCAGGTGGGTGAATTGGTCCTCGTTGGCCAGCAGGTCCAGTTGGGAACCTTCATCCAGCCGGACCAGGCTGCCGTCTGTCAGTTGGATCTCGACCCGGGCATTTTCGGGGCACCAGAGCGCATCTCCCTCGTCAAGCGGAGTGTTGACGGCTGCCGGCAGCCATTCTTCGGAGTCGGGCGTGCGGAACATCACATCCCCATCCACCATTCTGATCCTGGTCGGCCCGATGACCGCGGCCGGTGACAATGTCGGGATAATCAGCAGCAACAGGCATATCCATATTATACGCTTCACTTTCAGCCTCCTTCGGCAACTTGCGATGCATGCTTCATGGTAACTTGTACACCGCAAGGAGCGTGCCGTTGCCTCTCATGCCGGAATCAGGGGCCTGCCGGGTTGTTCCGGACAGTGGGCATGCCTCATTTAGGGTGCGGCCCGGTTTATTTGAAGTTGTCGATGATCCAGCGGGCGATGCTCCTCAGCGGGGGCAGGGCGGGCAGGTCGTCGATCCTGAACCAGCGCGCGTCTTCCAGTTCGGAGGTCTCAACCGCGATTTCCCCCCCGGCATAGTCGGCGACAAAACCGGCCATCAACTGGGACGGAAAGGGCCAGTTCTGGCTCCCCACATAACGGACATTGCAGATCTCGATGCCGGTCTCCTCGCGCACTTCACGAATGGCGCACTCCTCCAGCGATTCGCCGAAGTCGAGGAAGCCGGCCACCAGGCTGTATCGGCCCGGTACCCACTCCGCCTTGCGGGTCAGCAGGAGTCTGTCGCCATGCTTGACCAGGATGATCGCGCAGGGGTGGATGTGGGGGAAATGAACGTTTCGGCATGATCCGCAACGCTTGCCCCAGCTGCCGCTGAGACGCTCCGTCTGTGCGCCGCAGCGTGGGCAGTGCCGGCTCTGCAGTTCCCAGTGCAGAATCTGCCGGGCAAGTCCCGCCAGGGTCAGACTCCGGATGTCCAGGCGCTCGGCGTTGGAGTTGAACGGTTCCGAGAAGAACGGCGGCTGCAACTGCAGGCTGGAGCTGACGGATATCGCAAACAGCGCTTTGCCCTGCCAGGCGCCGATCAGGAGCGGAGGCTGATGGTGGACCAGCCACTCCGGAAGCGGTCCGGTCGGTAGAACGGCGCCCGAGTTGCTTTCGACGATCACGACGTTGTTGCCCTGGATGATGGCCCAGATGCTGTCATCCGCCGGTTGGCGGTCGTCGCTCTTGAGAAATTCGAAACCGCTTGAAATGCAGGCATGGTTGAAGGGCAGGTTTATCGCATCCGGGTAGGGCGACCTGCTTTTCTGCCGGTTTCGGTCCTCGGCGATCTGTTGCCTGACAGCGCCCTGTACGGCCAGCCCCTTGCATTTTGGCCATAGATCCTTTGTCATCTTTAACTCCGTAGGTTTTGATCGTTTTTCAACTGCTGCAATCGTATCGTTTCGTCCGGTCAATGTACAGCCCGGACTTGACTAGCAGCCGATTATTCAACATAATGCGCCCATGTTTCCTGCCCATCCTTTCCCCAAATCCCTGTTCGTGACTGCGATACGAATCTGTCTGGCACTGCTGTTGCTGTGGTACCTGGTCTGCCTTTTTTCCCCGCCCGGAAACGGGTCGGTGGTACGCGATGTTTCGTTTCCGCCCGGCAGCGGCATCCGCCGACTGGCTGAAGAACTCAAATCGGGCGGGGTTATCCGCAGCTCGTGGCACTTTGTTCTTTTGACCCGCCTGCGGGGTCAGGCGCATCGGCTCAAAGCCGGTGAATACCGTTTCAATGACGGCATGACTCCCAGACAAATTCTGGAAAAACTGGCGTCCGGCGATGTCGATTACCGCAAATTTGCCCTGCCGGAAGGTTATTCGATTTATCAGGCGGCGGAACTGCTGGAGCAGAAGGGGTATTTCAAGAGAGATGAATTCCTTGCCGAATGCCGTAATAGGGCGCTGTTGTCACGTCTTGGGGCAGGTCAGCAGAGCGTGGAAGGGTATCTGTATCCGGCCACCTATAACCTGTCGCGTGGTGGAAGCGCGGCACAGTTGATAGCCATGATGATTGACCAATTTGAAAAGAAGTATGCCGCGTTGTCGGGAGATGGCGGGGCAGATGCCGGCATGTCGCGTCATGAGGTCGTCACGTTGGCGTCGATGATCGAGAAGGAGGCGGTTTCGGAGGAGGAAAAGCCGTTGATTTCATCGGTGTTCCACAACCGTTTGCGTATCGGCATGCCGTTGCAGAGCGACCCGACCGCGGTCTACGGTGTCCGGGCTTTTCAGGGCAAGGTGACAAAGGCCGACATCCAGCGTCCTACACCCTATAATACCTATCTTAACCGGGGCTTGCCGCCCGGGCCAATCGGCAATCCCGGCAGCGGCGCAATCCAAGCGGCGCTGAAGCCGTCACGCACCGATTACTTCTACTTTGTTGCCCGTCAAGACGGCACCCACCAGTTTTCCCGCACGCTGGAGGAGCACAACCGGGCCGTGGACCGCTATCTCGGACGATAATCATAACAGGATGCGGACACGTCCGCATCAGCTCCCCATTTCAAGCCCACCGGCATCTTCCACAACTATTTCCAGTTCCGCCAGCGCAATTTCCTTGATGCCGAGAACATGGACTTCCGGCAGCAATGCCAGCGAAAGTTCGGGGTCAGGGTTAATGTCCTTGCCGGCTTTCCGGCAGGCGGCATTCGACAGTCGCACCGTTACCAGCAGGATGTTGCCGCTGTCGTAATCCGGTGTGTGGTGATAGATCGAAATCGCGGCATAGGATTCCGGCAGGTTCCAGGAACGCATCAGGTTGTAGCCGACCTCTTCGTGCATCGTGCCCAGGATTTCGTTCACCAACGGTTCCGTCAGGTTTACCTTGCACTCTCCGGAGCGGCAGATGTCATCCATGATCTTGAGCAGCGCCAGTTTGCCGATGTCGTGCAGCAGGCCGCCCATGAACGCCTCCGAAGCGATTTCCGGATAACCGGCCTTGCGGGCAACCCATTTCGCTCCAACGGCGCAGGAAAGCGCATGCCCCCAAAGAGCCAGCATGTGCTGGTTCAGTATCTCATTCGACGAGCGGTAAGTCTCAAACTGGGACGCCATCATGGCCATGTTTGCAATTTCCTGCGCGCCGAGCCTGACTATGGCATCCTTGATGACCGCCACCTTGGATAGTCCGGCATAGTAGGATGAATTGGCAACCTTCAGTATATTGCCGGCCAGGGATTGGTCTTCGCTGATAAGTTCGAGTACGCTTTCAATCGTGAAGTCACGTCTTGAGAGCGCCTGCTGCAGTCTCACCGCAACCGAGCTGAAAACCGGCAGGTTGGTGAGGTCTCCCTTCAGGTGCTCCTGAATCAGGGTGATTATCGGTTTGTCCGTTGTCATTATGCTGCTCCGAGGATTCTGCGTAATTCGCTGATTGGTCTGGGTTTGCCGCGTTTAGGCAGGTCGGTGATGATTTCCTGCACTGAAACCAGGCCTTGCGCCGCCTTGACCAGTCCGTCTTCAAAGAGCGACACCAGGCCGGCCGATTCGATGCTCAATCTGCGGATCTCCAACGAGTTCTTGTTTTCCAGAATAGCGTTTCTCAAGACCTCGTTCATCATCAGCAGTTCGAAAACTCCTATTCGCCCCTTGTAGCCGCTGTGTCCGCAAACCTTGCAACCTCGCCCCCGCATGAAGGTGGCCCCGGCAATATCATTTGAGGTGACATACAGTCTGCTCAGGTCCAGTGGCGTCGGCTGGTACGGTTCGGCGCAGGAGGTGCAGACCCTGCGCAACAGGCGTTGGGCAACCACACAAGTTATCGTGGAAGCGATCAGGAACGACTCGATCTGCATCGTCAAAAGCCGTGTCAATGCGCCGATACTATCCTCGGTGTGGAAGGTGGTCAGTACCTTGTGGCCGGTAAGGGCCGCTTCGAATGCAATCTCCGCCGAGAACTTGTCGCGGACTTCGCCCAGCACGATCACATCCGGGTCCTGACGTACGATATGGCGTAGCGTCTCCTCGAACGTGACTCCGATCTTGGGGTTGATTGAACATTGGCAGATGCCGTCGATAACGATTTCAACCGGGTCTTCGGCGGTGATGATGCTGGTGTGAATATCGTTTATGTAATCCACGCAGCTGTAGAGCGTATTCGTTTTGCCGCTTCCGGTGGGGCCGGTGATGATCATTACGCCGGTGGGGGTGTCAACCGCGTTGTAGATGAAGCTCTCCAGCATGCGCGGCGCCATGCCGATTTCCTTCAGGTTCAGCAGCGAAGTCTTGCTGCTCAACAGACGGATAACGATATTTTCACCATAAATGGTGATGAAGAAGGAAACCCGCAAATCAACGTTCACCCCATGCTTGCGGCTGGCATAGAGGACTCGCGCATCCTGGTGCCGGCGTTTTTCGGCGATGTCGGCCTGTCCCATGATCTTGATGCGGGAAGAGAGCTGCGGGGCCAGGGCTTTCAGGAAATCCTTGTGGTGCTGCATCACGCCGTCACGTCTGAAACGGATCCGCAAGCGGTCATTCATCGGTTCCATATGGATGTCGCTGGCGTTTTCCTGGATGGCATCATCCAGCAGGGTGTTGATGATGCCGATGATGGTGTTTTCATCGGATACGGCCATGGCCGGTTCGAGGCTCTGCTGACGGGCGGCCAGTGCCTCCTTGATTGAAGATCTGGATATGATCGCCGGAGAGAAGTTGTTCCCAAAAAAGCGTTCGGCGGCCAGAAAGGCGTTCCTGTCAAGCGGGTCGGCAAAGGCGACAGTGACGATGTTGTTTTCCCTGCTGATCGGCAGGATGTTGTACTCTTCGCAGATCGTTGCCGGCATCACGTTGAACAGGGTTTTGTCCAGCTTGCTGAAGTTTGTCGAAATTACCGGGTATCCTACCTGGTATGAAAGTGTTTCCAGTAGTCGTCGCTCTTCGATGAAACCGCTTTCGATCAGGATTTCACCAAGACGCTTCTTTCCGTCAATTTCTTTCTGGATTCCGAGCGCCTGGCGCAGATCGGATTCTTTCAGGTATCCCAGTTCCACCAGCAGGTCGCCCAGGCGGATGTTCAGCGAACTGGAGCAGAGGGACTGCTTGACCTTGTCGGCGGAGGTATAGCCCAGCTCGATCAGAGTCTGCAACAGGGTCTGGGGGGTCGCCATCTTCTTATTGACCCTAATTGCGTACGAAAGCTGTTCCTGGGTGATCTCAGCTTTTTCCAACAGGAGTGAAGCGAGTACGCCAGCGCCGCTCGGGATGCCAACGGCAGCGGTCGCGGGTTTGGTGGACTGTGGTTGATTTGAAGGGGGCAGGTTTTGCATGATGTGCATTTATAGGTTTAAGATACTTAAAATGCAATTATTTTTATTTTCTTACCGCTATCCGAATCTAACGGATTACCGTTAGTTATGGCAAACTGCGATTAATCAAGCCCTTCGCGCCAGTTATATGCCTTTTTCTGGCATTCAAGTACCGATATCAGTGGTATGCCACGCTTTGACAGGCATTCCACAGCTTCATCAAGTTCAATCCGTTCGATCATTTCCGCGATCTGCAGTAGTTCTCCCAGGATGCCGTCCCTGTCCGTCAGCGCCAGCCTCACGTCTTCCGAAAGATTCAGTTCGGACACGATTTCATCCATGGATATTTCGTAGACGTCCTGCAGCAGGGAGAGGGTGCCGACCATGAAGGCCTCTTCCGGTGAGTAGTTGCGGTTGATGAACTGGGGGTACAGGCGTGACAGCTCCTCCATGAATGCGGCTCTGACCGCGACCATGTCCAGAAGAGGGTTGCTCATGGATTGATTGCCGTCGTCGGCGAAAATGGCCAGCTGCACCCAGCGTTTCAGTTGCAGCAGTCCGATCAGCGTGATTGCATGGCGAACGGTCCTGATCTTTTCGCGCCGTCCGACTGATACTGAATTCACCAGCAACAGCAGTTTGTAGGTCAGTGCCGGGCTCTGCTTGAATGTCGCTTCAATCTCGATCACATCGGCATCGTTGGAAAGTTGCTGCATGAGTTTGAAGAACGTATTGGCCGAGTCCTCCATGCGCCGCTTCTGAATCAGGGACGGTCTGGAAAAGAAATAACCCTGGAACAGTTCGAAACCGAGTTTGCGGCTTCTCAGGTAGCTGTGCCGTGTGTCAACCTTTTCGGCCAGCAGTTTGACCGGATAACGATGAAAATGGTCGATCATATCGTAAACCTGTTCAAGCGGCGTCTTGATGAAGTCTATTTTAACGACATCAATGATACCGTCGTACAGTTCCGCGTATTCGCTTCTGAATTCATGATCATCCAGCGCCAGCAGGAA
Source organism: Deltaproteobacteria bacterium (assembly GCA_030654645.1). GTDB lineage: Bacteria > Desulfobacterota > Desulfuromonadia > Geobacterales > Pseudopelobacteraceae > JACRCG01. Next base: position 6,947 of record JAURXC010000358.1, read on the forward strand.
ACCGCATGACTTCAGATGCTTGCAGCGATTAATGATCTCCGGTGTGATCACCACCGATTCCAGCAACTCCAGCCCGATCGATTCGGGTGGCAGGAGTTCCAGTGAGTCACTCATCAGCATGTCGGCATCCACATTTATGTATCCGCGGTTCTTCCCAAGAATGTCCTTGATGCCGAAGCAGGATATCGTGTTGATTATGACCCTGGAAGTGGCATGAACTGGGGTTCTGAAGGTTGCCGATGACAGCGATACTGATGAACGGAAGAGCAGTTCAAAGGCGACAATCTCTTCCAGCCGGTTCAGAATCGGTTGTCTGCCTATCAGGTAGTTGGTCTGTTCCATGTTGGATCCCGTTGGTGTTTGATGCATTCATGACTGCTAAAAGGTTAAACTGTGTGGAAAAGGTAATCGGGAAAGTTAGTAATTAATAAACTATTTGTTCGTGAAAGACAAATCAATTAGTTGAGTATAGGTGGGTCTGCACTAATGGCTATTGGAGGGGATTACGTCGATCACGGTAACTTCCGGTGGTGCAAATAACCGCATTGGTGGTCCCCAGGTACCGGTTCCGCGCGACACGTGGAGCTGTGAACCGGAGGCTGTTGTGGTGGTGCCGCAGGGGATCGGATGCGTCAGCTTTACCAGGAAATTGAACGGGAACAGCTGCCCCTTGTGCACGTGGCCCGAAAGCTGTAGATCAAAAAGGCCGTCGCTGCCCGGCGAAATCAACGGCCGGTGCTTCAGCAGCAGCCGGAAGGAACCGTCGGGAAGCGCTTCCAGCAGCGTTTTTTCAGTCCGTTGACCGCTCCTTTCAACCCTGCTCACTACCGGGTCGTCGATGCCGGTGATCGTGATGCCGTTGGGCAGCGCTACGGATTGTCCCCGCAACACGGTAAATCCGGCGCTGCGCGTAAACTCGATCGCCTGTCGCAGGCCGGCAAAAACTTCGTGGTTGCCGACTACAGCGAATTTTCC
>JAURXC010000316.1 GCA_030654645.1 Deltaproteobacteria bacterium
GCTTGCGGCTAAAACCGTTGGCGCAGTTGTAGAAACGCTCGGTCAGGCAGATCCTGCGGCCGATCTCCTTCAGACGCTGGGGGGAGTATTCGATGCCGGTGGTGGCGGTCAGGAGTTCGGCGTACTCTTCCAGGCTGGCCCCGAAAAAGGCGAAATTGCAGGCCACCAGCGAATCGACGGTGGCGTTGGTGTCTTCGGCGATTGTGATGATGCGGGCCTTGCCGGAGAACGAGAAACGGTCGGTCGGCACCGGCTTGCGCAGGATTTCGTGGGAGATCGGGTAGGCGCGCAGGTGGCAGCCGCCGCGGGCGCTGGTGCAGTAGGCCAGCGCCATGCCGTAGGCGCCGCGCGGGTCGTAGGCCGGCAGCTCCATGGATTTTACGCTCATCGACAGCTCCGGATGTCCCAGCTGTTCCGCCAGCCGTCTTGATCCCAGCGCCAGCAGCTCCCCGTCTCCGCGCCTGGCGGAGATATCCTGCAGCAGCCCCGGCAGTTCTGCGGCTGTGGGGAAGCGTCCCCGGATCTCGCCCCAGGCCGCCAGCGTGACGGCGGCGCTGATCGTATCCAGTCCCAGTTCGTTGCAGAGATGGTTGGAGGACACGATGCTGCGCAGATCGTCAATGTTGTTGAGCGCCCCGAAGTGCGAGACGGTCTCGTACTCCGGCAGATGCACGCCGTCGGCCGCCGATTTCTTGCACTGGATCGGGCAGCCGTAGCAGCCGTCTTTTTTTGCGCCGCAGGCCTCCTTCAATGCCGGACCGGAGTAGTTTCCCGAGGTTGCGTAGAATGTTTCCCTGAAGTTTGCGGTGGGGGCCATGCGGCGTTGGGCCATCAGGTCCACCAGCACCGGTGTGCCGAATTCGGCGATGCCCAGCGGGCCGAAGATTACCGGCGAGGCCTGGAAGAGCCTGGTTACGTCACGGCGGGCCCGCTCGAACAGTTCGGGATCGGCGATTTCGGTTTTCCGCTCACCGTTGATCGTCAGCGCCTTGAGGTTCTTGCTGCCCATCACGGCTCCCAGTCCGCCACGCCCGACCGAGTTGCCTTCTCCGGTCATGATGCAGGCGAAGAGGACGCGGTTCTCACCGGCCGGGCCGATGGTCGCCACGCTGCCACGCTCTTTCAGCGCCGCCACGGTGGTGGAAACGTCGCAGCCCCACAGCCTGTCAGCCGGTATGATTTCAACCGTATCCCCGTTGATGGCCAGCGCCACCGGGGACGGGCTTTTGCCGGTGATGAAGATCGCAT
>JAURXC010000361.1 GCA_030654645.1 Deltaproteobacteria bacterium
GTGATTCTTCGCGAAATAGAAACCTATATGCCTTCCCTGTACGCTTCCCTGATGAGGATAGCTTTCAATGACGATGTCTGGGCACTTTCCGATCTCGAAGAGCAGATCGGGAATATATATCTGGAGGTTGAGAGTGTTTCCATTGACTATGGTGTCATGGAAAAGTCTTCCAATGTTCAGGTTATCCCGGTTGAAATGGGCTGGAGCGACGTGGGGAGTTGGAGCGCACTGCCGGAAGTCGTGGAGCCTGATGCTGACGGGACGATCTGCATCAACTCCGCCGCCCATATTCCGGTGGATTCATCGGGCTGCCTGATCTATGCTGATGGCAGGATGGTTGCCACCGTGGGCATGCACAACGTGGTTATCGTCTCAACCCCGGACGCCCTGCTGGTCTGTGATCGAAGCCGCTGCCAGGATGTCAAGAAGGTGGTTGAGTTGCTGGAAGCAAACGGACAGGCAGCCTGTCTGTAAGGGGAAAAGTATTGATGGGATCCTTGGGTGATATGTTTTATACGGAGTTTGCGCCGGCTGTACGCGCTTCCACGGTTGAGCTGCAAAGCCAGAGGGATTCCATCCGGTTGGAAGAGTTGCTGGATGCGTTGATGCAGGCCTTGCCCGGCTATGTGATGCTGATCAACAAACAGCGGCAGATTGTGGCGGTCAATCCGGCCATGCTTTGCGTAACCGGGGTCGCTGACACGGCCGAACTGGTCGGTCTGCGACCGGGCGAGGCGCTAAACTGCATCCACTCCGAAGATGCCCCGAATGGCTGCGGGACCAGCGAACATTGCTCGGTATGCGGAGCCGTACTGGCGATACTGGAGAGTCAGCAGACCTCCGCTCAGGCCAGTCATGAATGCCATATTGCTTTCAAGGGAAACGAACAGCGTGTAATCGACCTGAAGGTCTATGCCACTTCGATTGTTATCAGGGGCGAACAATTCACCGTTCTTGCCCTTCAGGATATCAGCGGCGAAAAACGGCGGGACGTGCTGGAGCGGACTTTTTTTCACGATGTGCTGAATACGGCGGGGGGGATTCACGGGCTGGCTACCCTGCTTGTCGAACACAAGAACGTTCCGTCACATGTCGAGGATGAATACAAGAACTGGCTGGTGGAGATGTCCGGAAACCTGGTGGAGGAGATTCACCATCAACGCAAGCTGATGATGGCGGAGCGGGGTGAGTTCCAGCCGCAGATCGTGCCGGTTGCGTTTCGTGACTTGTTGGAAGAGGTACACAAGCTGTACCGGCACCACGACAGGACACCCGGCCGGGAGCTGGTGCTGGCGGATGTACCGGACTGTACCTTGTTGACCGACCGCCTGGTGCTGCGTCGCAGTATCGGCAACATGGTGATCAACGCCCTGGAGGCGACGCCCATCGGGGGTACGGTAACCATCCATGCCACTAAATCATCCTCAGTTGTTTCCATTAATGTCCACAACGTTGGAGTAATGCCTCGCGAGGTTCAGCTGCAGTTATTCCTGCGTTCCTTCAGTACCAAGTCCAATGTCGGCCGTGGTATCGGCACGTATAGCATGAAACTTTTTTGTGAGCGCTATCTGAACGGGAAAGTCTATTACAGAAGCACGGCTGATGAAGGAACTGTTTTTACGATAGAATTGCCTTGTAATCCCTGATATTTTTTTAGGCAGATTGTCAACCTCTGTGGCTTTGCAAGGTTGACTACTTCGAGGGCCATGTGAGTAGAACGATACAGGATGAATTGCAGGAGATCGCCAATAGCGGACTTTTCAGGTCAACCCGTCTGATTTCCGGCCGGCAATCTGCCCGGATCAGCCATGATGGACGTGAGCTGTTGATGCTCTGTTCAAACAATTACCTGGGGCTGGCGGATCATCCGGCGCTTGCCAGGGCAGCCATAAACGCGGCCGAAATTTACGGAACCTCCAGTGGCGCTTCGCGGCTGGTTTCCGGCACCATGGAACTCCATGAGCTGCTGGAAAGCGCGGTGGCGGGGTTCAAACGGAGCGAAGCCGCCTTGGTGCTCAACAGCGGGCACGCCGCCAATACCGGCATAATTCCGGCCCTTGTCAGGCGTGGTGACGTTGTCTTTTCAGACCGGCTCAACCATGCCAGCATCGTGGACGGCATTCTGTTGTCCGGGGCTCGACTGGTGCGCTATCCGCATAACGACCATTCGCGGTTGTCACGGTTGCTGGACAAGCATCGCGGCAAGGGGCGCGCCCTGATCGTGACCGATGGCGTTTTCAGCATGGACGGCGACATGGCGCCCCTGGTAGAACTGGTTGCACTCAAGAAGGCACATGATGCCCTGTTGATGGTTGACGATGCGCACGGCAGCGGTGTTATCGGAAGCCAGGGCAGGGGATGTGCCGAGCTTCTGGGGGTTGCAGATGACGTCGATATAAAGATGGGCACATTCGGCAAGGCGTTGGGCAGTTTTGGGGCCTATGCCGCCGTCACGTCCGAGATGAGGGATCTGCTTGTCAACCGCTGCCGCAGTTTCATCTTCTCAACCTCGCTTCCCCCGGCGGTATTGGCGGCATCAATGGCAGCCCTGGAACTGGTCCAGTCCAGGGAGGGTGATCTGCTTCGCGAGAGAATCCATGCCAACGCCGATTTTTTCCGCCGCGGTCTGGTTGAGGCCGGTTTTGAAGTCCCGAGCGGTTCGACCCAGATCATTCCGCTGATAACAGGAGATTCCGAAACCACGATGCGTTTCTCTGAGGCTCTGCTTGCCGAGGGCATCTTTGCCCAAGGCATCCGTCCTCCGACGGTGCCTGTCGGGTCCGGGCGGATCCGCTTTACCGTTATGGCAACACACGCTCTTGAAGATCTGGCATGGGCGGTCGGTCGCATCAAGGAAATCGGCATCAGGTTGGGAGTCGTCTGATGCCCTGGTTTGAAAATCGTTTGGGAGAAAAGTTGTGGTACGAAGATGCCGGTTGCGGGGTTCCGCTGCTCTTTTTGCACGGCTGGTGCATGTCATCGGTGGTTTGGAAGCGACAGTTCGGCGAACTTGCAGATACTTTCAGGCTTGTGGCACCGGATCTGCGGGGGCATGGGAAATCGCGTGGCGCATCCGGACAACTGGATTTCGTTCGTTTTGCCGCTGACCTGGCCGATCTCATTAACCATCTGAATCTGTCTCGGCTAGTGCTGGTTGGCTGGTCGATGGGAGCCCAGATCGCTCTGCAGTCATATCGGCAGTTACATGACAGGCTGGCCGGACTGGTGCTGGTCTCCGCCACGCCGTGCTTCACGGCCAGGGATGATTTTCCGTTCGGTCTGCCCCGCAAGGAAGCTGCTGGAATGCACCTTAAAGTCGAGCGAAATATCCAGCGGGCGCTGGAAGGTTTTCACGGCCGCATGTTTGCCGATGGCGAGATTGAGGATCAGCAGGAGGCGCTGCAAATCAAGTATCTGCTTGATTCGGTGGTCCCGCCCGATACCACCGCGGCTATTGACGCGCTGGACTCTCTTGCTGGTGCGGACATGCGACCGCTTTTGACGGATATTTCGGCGCCGGTTCTGATCCTGAATGGAGACAGGGATATCATCTGCCTGCCGCAGGCGTCCGACTATCTGGCCAAACATATCAAATCATCCTGCCTGAGGGTTTTTACCGGCTGCGGCCATGCTTTTTTTCTTACCCGGGCCGAACAATTCAATAATGAAATCATCGAGTATGCTGGGAGAGTCTGTGATCGTAATGCCTGAATCAAAAAAAATTGCAGCAGCTTTTCATCAGAGAGCGGCTGATTATGACAAGCACATAGCTGTTCAGAAGAGAGTTGTCGAGAATCTTGTCAGGGACTTGCAGTCCCATAAGGAATTGTTGCCAGGGAACATCCTCGACGTTGGTTCAGGCACCGGTTCACTGTTGAGCCGATTGAGCTCGATCTGGCCGGAAGCGTCACTGTGCGGTGTGGACCTGGCCCATAACATGTGCCTGCGTTTGGCCGCCAGGTTGGGAGATACTTGCCTGGTGTTGAATGGTAATGCCGAACAGCTGCCTTTGAAATCCGGTACATACGATCTGGTTGTGTCTACATCGGCCTTGCAGTGGACTGCCGACCTGTCGCTTGCCCTGCACGAGTTGCGGCGGGTGATGAAACCGGGCGCATCACTCTCCCTTGCTTTTTTCTGCGAAGGAACTCTGTGCGAGTTGCAAAGATGCATTCGTGAGGCGGTGGCAACTGTTTGCAACAGCAGGAGTCATGCTGAACGACTACATGAGTTCAGGAGCGTAGAGGAAGTCGAGGCGATTCTTTCCGGAATGGATTTTGAGAGAGTTGTCATCAACTGTGAAACCGAGACTGACTGGTATGATGATCTTCAGTCGCTGTTGCGATCCATCAGGAACATAGGTGCCGGAACGGTTTCGGGAGGTACGGCGGGAGGATTGGCATGGCGGGGTATCATAAAAGAAACATCCCGGCTATACCGGGATTATTATGGTGAAAACGGCAGAATTCCTGTTACTTACAAGGTGCTGTATCTGAAGGCTGATCTTGCTATGTTATAGGGATTCAATGATTTTTTTGGCCAGAGGATCGATTACGCTGTAGTGAACCTCAACACCCTCACGTTTTCCTTCGATGATGCCCTTGTGTTTCAGAAGCGCGAGGTGCTGCGATACTGTTGCCTGTGGAAGTCCGAGACACTCCCAGATATGTTTTACATTACACTCATGTGTGCAGAGACCGGCCACAATCTTGAGGCGCACCGGATGGCCCAGTACCTTGAGTATTTCTGATTCTGCTTTGAACTGCTTGCTTTTATCGAATTCCATTCGCCAGACTCCAAGTTAATTTTTTAATATCATATATATGGAATTATGTTTAGTCAATGATAAAATCAGATTAACTAACAATGTTATAAAATTGCGTAAATCAGGTTCAGCCGTATAATTGTTTGCTCAGATGGCAGGCAGCGCTATGATCGGTAGAATGTTCGGACAGCGGAGGCACCTCATGTCTGCAGATCTCGATTGCATGGCGGCAGCGCGGGTGGAAGCGGCATCCTGACGGTATTGCCACCGGTGATGGCAGGTCATCGTTAAGCAGTCTGACACCAGGTTTTTGCCTGTTGCCAAGACCGGGAATGGCGGACAGCAACGCTTCAGTGTAGGGATGACGACAGCGCAGGAACAGGTCGGCGGCTGGAGCGTTCTCAACCACGATTCCTAGGTACATGATGATGATTCTGCTGCAGAGGTGCCTCAAAACCATCAGGTTGTGAGAAATGATCATCATTGTCAGGTTGTAATCGTTCTTCATCTGCAACAGGAGATTGATGATCTGGGCTTGAATGGATATGTCGAGTGAGGAGACCGGTTCATCGGCTATCAGGATTTCCGGATTTGCGGCCAAAGCGCGGGCGATGCCGATTCGCTGGCGCTGTCCGCCTGAAAACTCGTCCGGAAACCGGTTCCTGAAATCCGCATCGAGTCCGACTGCGTTCATGATCCTTATCAGTTCCTGATGCCGGCGATCGGCAGGCATTCCGGCGATGCAGAGAGGTTCGGAAATACTGTCCCCGATTCTCATGCGAGGATTCAGAGATGAGAACGGATCCTGGAATATCATCTGGACGGAGCGCCGGAAGAGCAACTGTTTGTCTCTCGGCAATTCGTTTAGTGACGTACCTTTGTAAGCCACGACTCCAAGGTCCGGTTGCATCAGCCCTGCCATGATCTTGGCCAGAGTTGACTTTCCGCACCCCGATTCTCCGGCGATTCCCAGCGATTCACCACTTGCCAACTGCAGGGTGACGTCGTCCAGGGCGGTCAGGATCTTGGCCTGGTGGCGACTTGATGATAACCTGAATGTCTTCGACACTCCTGTGCCGGTCAGGATCAAGGGCTCATTCATAGAGGTTTCCGGCAGCGTACCAGATGTGACGGGGATATTTCACAGAGTTCCTGTGGTCCGGACAGACACTCTCCATCGGCAAACTGGCAGCGCGTCGCATAGGCGCATCCCGAACGCGGCGATGATCCCAAGTCTGTGCGGACCGTGATTATATTCAGTGGCTTTCCCGGTTCGGCGTACTGGGGGAGTGAGGCCAGAAGAGCCCTGGTATAGGGATGACGCGGCTCGGACAACAGCATGCCGGTCGGCGCGGACTCGACTATCTGGCCGGAATACATCACCGCGGTATGATCTGAACGTTCGGCAACAATCCCAAGGTCATGCGTGATCAGCAACATGCCGAGTCCGGTGTCCACTCTCAGGCTGTCCAGGAGTTCCAGGATCTGGGCCTGAATGGTTACATCCAGCGCAGTGGTAGGTTCATCCGCAATCAGCAATGCCGGATGACATGCCAGTGCCATTGCAATCATCACTCTCTGGCGCATGCCGCCACTCAATTGATGGGGATAGTCCCGCATCCGATCGCCGGCGGAAGTAATGCCGACCTTTTTAAGCAACTCTACACCCTGTTGATCAGCTTCTCGTCTGGAAATCCTGTTGTGCAGAAGCAGCGGTTCCGTAATCTGGTCGCCGATTCTCAGAACCGGATTCAGCGACGTCATCGGTTCCTGGAAAATCATTGAAATGCGGCGCCCACGAACCGAGCGCATGGCTTCTTCCGACAGACCGGCCAGATCCTGTCCTTCAAATAGAATCTCGCCCGCGCTTACCATACCCGGTGGGGGGACAAGACGCATGATCGAGAATGCCGTCATCGATTTGCCTGAACCGGATTCACCCACAAGAGCAAGCACCGATCCTTTGTCCAATGCCAGGCTGACACCGCTGACAGCTTCGACAACACCATGGGCGGACGGAAAAGATACATGCAGATCTTTGATGGTCAGCAGGTTGGACACGGATTACTCACAAAAGGGAATGTTATTCGTGTTATGCGGTCGGCATCGAGATCTATCGCGGCTCTGCGGCAAATCGGGAGTGGAAAAAAGATCCTTCTTCCAGTATCGATATGAATACATCGACAATTTCCGGGTCAAATTGAGTTCCGGCATTATCGTTTAATTCAGCAATCGCAACATCCAACGGCAGTGCCTTGCGATAGGGACGGTCGGAAGTCATTGCGTCAAAGGCGTCTGCTACCGAGAGGATACGCGCTTCAAGCAATTGTTCGCTGTTTTTTATGCGATGCGGATAGCCCAAGCCATCATAACGTTCATGATGCTGACCTATGCAGGTGCGAACGTCAAGCAGAAATTCAATTGGTTCAAGAATCTTCATTCCGATCAAGGGGTGTTGCTGGAGCTCGTTGATATCGTGTGACGATAGTTTGCCCTGTTTATGCAGAAGGCTCAGGTCGATGCCGATCTTGCCAATGTCATGAAGAATAGCCGCACGCTCGAGAATCTGCAATCGATCATTGGGAAGGTTGAATTTTCTGCCGATTTCTATACTGTAACGGGTTACGCGCTCGGAGTGCCCCTTGGTATAGCTATCGCTGGCCTCAATGGCCGACACCAGTGCCTGAATGGTGTTCAGGTAGGTCTGCTGCTGCTCTTCATAGAGAGTGGCATTCTTGATGGCAATGGCCGCCTGAGCCGCAATCGTTGTCAACATCTCCAGTTCGTCTGAATAAAACTGGGAGTTGTCGATCTTGTTGACAACGCTTATGGTGCCGATGATTTCGTCTTTAATTATCAATGGCACACAGATCAGTGATTTTCGCTCGTATCCCAGATCACTGAAGCGATCAAACTGGGGGGTCTGGTTGATGTCCGCGATCAGAAGCGGTTTGCGGTTATTGATTACCCAGGTTGAAACACTGGTGTCCTTCATTGCAATGGCTTTTTGCGGTGCTATCAGCTTGCCGCCACCGATAAGATTTGTAACATTGAGGAGTTTTTCGTTCTTGTCGTACAGAATGATATAGCCGATCTGGGCATTCAGGGTGGTTGTCGTGGTGCGCACGACCAGATTGAACAGGCGGTCGATGTCCATGGTGGAGTTGATGGCCAGACCGATCTTGTATATCGATGAAAGCCGTTCAACAGCATGTTCCAGGTTGGTGTTCTTCTGCTCAAGTTCTCCGGCCAGGTCGGCAATGGTGTAGCTGGCGGTTTCAACCTCTTCGATACGCTCTTCGAGCGAAACGTTCAGGTTTTCGATTTCCCGCAGTTGCTCTTCGAGCTTGAGATTCATCAGATGGGTGTCGTGATGGTGTGAAAGCTTTTCTTCCGCCTTGGCCAGTTCACGTTCGTTTATGATAGTTGTATTCATCAACTCCTTAAGCTGTGCAGCCATCAGATTGAAGTTAATCGACAGCAGGTTCATCTCCTTGGAGCTGTTGATAGAAACGCTGACGTCGAAGTTGCCGCGCTCTATCTGTTGCATCGAGCGGATCAGTGTTTGAACCGGTTTATCGACATAAATCATCAGAAACAGGAACAAGGCCCCGATAATCAGCAAGATCATCACTGATGATGAGAGTACCGCATTTATCTTCTCAAGCTTGATGTAATTGGTCAGTTCATCGAGTGAAATTTCCGTTTCAATTACCGCAATGAAAGGTTTCGCTCGGTCGTGGCAACCATGACAGTCGGGAGAGTTTACTATCCTGGTATAAGAATCGAATTCATTTCTGTCGTTGGAAAAATAATAATGATCCTGTGCGGTATTCGTCAGGCGCGAGCGTTCATCGGCCGAAAGCAACCGTCCGATCTCCTTGCTTTCCGCGGAATGAAGTATCCGGCCGTTGTCATCAACAATACGCAGAACTTTAACATGTTCCTGCCGTTTTACTTTTTTCAGAATATCATTGACCGCCGAGGTGTGCCCGGTTTTCATCGCGGCCTGGATATTTGCAACTATGCTCTCTATCAGTGCCACCGAACTCTTTTCGGTGAGGTTTACAATCATCGATTTCTGCTCATGGTAATGCTTCCATGATGCGAAGGAAACCACCGCAATCACTATTAGCGCCACCAGGCTGACTATCTTGATTTTTAGAGAGTTAAGAAACATAATCCCATTTCTGTTGCCATGAATAAGATATCCAATAACGTCATATACCGCATCCATAAAGCGATTTAGCCAAAAACCCAATATTATAAAATACTTATTGTTGGCGGGTTGCAAAAAAGGCAAGATAAGACAAAAACTCACAGGTACGGATAGTTATGAAGTCATGGTTTTCGGCTGTCTGATAAAACAATGAGACAGGGCCAATCTGTATGTGATCAGTTTTATTGTTTATTTTGCTTTGAAATTGAAATATTCAGTATGTGTGCCAATATTTAATGAATGGCATGGATTCTATATATATCAAGAAATCTATAATAAATCAAAAAAATTGACACAATGGTTCTTTATGTGGTTCTATCATCAGGTTTTGCGCTCAGTTAATATACTTATCATATTGTTTCTCATGCCGATTGCCGTGCTCTGGCCATGGGCCGGTGTGGGATCTACCGACGCAGCTCTTCTGGATGAAACCATTCGGATAGCAATCGTCAAATCCGCCCAGGAAGTTACGGTGAGCGGAGAGGGATTGCTTGTAACAGGTGACAAGGATGAAGCTCTTGTGCTCAATCTTCCTGTCATGGTCAGACCCACTAAAGATGGGTTGACGGCAGATGGTAAGCAAATGCGTAGTCTCGTCTTTTCCGCTACTTCGGCTGTGTATATCAATAACAAGCCTTATCGCGGCCTTGCCGAACTGTCGCGTACGGACAGCGGGATTCAGGTCGTAAATCAGCTGTCGCTTGAGGATTATCTGGTTGGCCTGATCAATTGTGAGATATCTTCAGCGTGGCCGATAGAAGCGGTCAAGGCCCAAGCTGTGATAGCCAGGACGTATGCACTCAGCAGGAAGGCGGCCCGGCCGAACGCCCCTTACCATCTGGAGTCATCGGTGATCGACCAGGTATATGAAGGGTGTCAGATTGAAGATAGCCGCGCGCGCCGCGCTGTTACAGAAACCGAACGGGAGGTTCTTACGTTTGGTGGATCGATTATCCAGGCTTTTTATCATTCGTCCTGCGGTGGGAAAACCGAGGCTTCGGAAAATGTCTGGGGTTCTGCACTGCCGTATCTGAAGGGTGTCGAGTGCCAGTACTGCCAGACATCGCCGTCTGCTACTCTCTGGGAGCAAAAACTGTCTCTGGTTGAGATTGAAGAACGGTTGAGGACGGCCGGTTATAAAATATCCGGATTGACCGGCATAAAAAGCGGACCGTCTAATTCACGAGGTCGGCTGAAGCAGGTCGTGATTGTTGCCGCAAAAGGCGGCTTTTCGTTGACCGGTGACCAGTTCCGGAAAGCTGTCGGCTATAGTGTGATCAAGAGTACCCGCTTCACGGTCAAGGTCGCGGATGGAGAGGCCCGTTTTACAGGCAGCGGCAATGGGCATGGTGTCGGATTGTGTCAGTGGGGCGCAAAACAGCGTGCACTTGACGGATTCAACTACAACGAAATCCTCTCATACTATTATCCGGGCACCGAATTGAAAAAACAGTCCGGCAGCAGATAGAAACAGAACTATATATGCTTGTTAAAGACTTCACGTTCGATCTCCCCGCGGAGCTGATTGCGCGCCACCCGGCTCCGGAGCGGGACGGCTCGCGACTGATGTTGCTGAATCGCGGTTCCGGGACAGTCGCTGAAACTGTATTTCGGGATATCGGGCAATTCCTTGATCCCGGCGACCTGCTGGTGATGAACGATACCAGGGTGATCCCAGCCCGACTGTTCGGCTCGAAGCTGACCGGAGGCAAGGTCGAGGTTTTTCTGTTGCGTCGATCGGGTGATTCCGACCAGTGGGAATGCATGCTGCGCGGCTCCAAAAAATTTCGTCCCGGCCAGCAGATCCTGTTCGGGTCAGGAATGACCGCGGTCGTTGATTCCCGTTGCGGCACAGAAAACTGGCTGATTGAATTTAGCGGTAGCGAGCCCTTTGACGTCTGGCTCGATCGTGAGGGTCATATTCCGCTGCCTCCGTATCTTCAGCGTGATGACTGCGCCAGCGACCGGGAACGCTATCAGACCGTGGTGGCAAGGAATTCCGGAGCAGTGGCCGCGCCCACTGCCGGTCTTCATTTTACTACCGGTCTGCTTTCTGAATTGGCTTCTAGTGGGATCGGAACCTCGTTCCTGACCCTGCATACCGGGCTGGGAACCTTTCAGCCTGTGCGTGTGGAGAGGGTCCAGGAGCATCGGATTCACTGTGAACGGTATTCGATACCGCCTGAAACCGTGGCTGCGATCAGGCGAACAAAAGCAGCAGGTGGCAGGGTAATCGCGGTCGGAACCACAACAGCCAGAACCCTGGAATATTCCGCCGGTCTTACCGGAGGATTGACCGCCGGCGATGGAGAAGCGGATATATTTATCTACCCCGGATATCGTTTCAGGGTCGTGGATGCCCTTATTACCAATTTTCATCTGCCTGAATCGACCCTGCTGATGCTGGTGTCCGCCTTTGCCGGAAGAGAATTCGTGCTTGATGCATACAAAAATGCTGTGGCGCGCGGTTTCAGATTCTACAGCTACGGCGATGCGATGTTCATATATTGATTGAGAGGTTCCGTGTCAGGAAAGTTCACCATAATTCATAGCGACACTTCCTGCAGGGCGCGACTCGGCTCCCTGAATACTCCGCACGGGGTGATTGAAACACCGATCTTCATGCCGGTCGGCACCAATGCCACTGTCAAGGCGATGACACCGGAGGATCTGCTGGCCGTCCAGGCGCAGATCATATTGGCCAATACCTATCACCTCTATCTCCGTCCCGGGCATCGCCTGGTGGAGAAAATGGGCGGACTGCACCGCTTCATGAACTGGGATCGGCCGATCCTGACCGACAGCGGCGGATTTCAGGTGTTCAGTCTTGGTGAACTGCGCAAGATCAGCGAAGAGGGGGTCCGGTTCCAGTCGCACATCGACGGCTCACGCCATATGCTGACACCGGAGCTGGCCATTGGCATCCAGGAAGCTCTGGGCGCCGACATCATCATGTGTTTTGATGAGTGCCCACCAGCAACAGCCGAATACGACTATGTCAGCCGTTCACTGGAACTGACTTCCCGTTGGGCCAGGCGCTGCAAGGATGCGCACCATCGCGAGGGGCAGCAGCTGTTCGGTATTGTTCAGGGGGGGATGCATTACGATTTGCGTGCCCGCAGTGTTGATGACATCTGCTCGATCGGTTTTGACGGCTATGCCTTGGGTGGGCTTTCTGTCGGTGAGGAAAAGGAACAGATGTATGGAGTGATGGAGTGTTGTTCTCCACTGTTGCCTAAGGAGTCGCCGCGATATATCATGGGAATCGGCGCTCCGGAAGACCTGATTGAAGCGGTCTGGCACGGCTACGACATGTTCGATTGCGTCATGCCGACCAGAAACGCCAGAAACGGCATGCTGTTCACCAGCCAGGGACGGATCAACATAAAGTCAAAAATTTATGAAGAAGACGCCGGCCCGCTTGACCCGGCCTGCAATTGTCTGGTATGCAGGAACTATTCTCGGGCATATCTGCGGCATCTGTACCGTGCTGGTGAAATTCTGGCATCCCAGCTGAACACCTATCATAATCTGCATTATTTTCTGGATCTTATGCAACAGGCAAGGAGAGCGATCAAGGATAATAGTTTTAATAATTTTCGTAAGCAATTTTTGGAGTCAATGCTAATAAACAACCGATTGAAGGAGGGTAATTAAATGTTTGGATTAGCTTTTGCGATGTCAGGTCCCGCCGGTGGGGCAGCCGGTCAGGCTGGTGGCGGTATGGCCGCTTTTCAGCAGATTATTCCGCTGGTATTCATGTTTGCAATATTCTATTTTCTATTGATCCGCCCACAGCAGAAGAAAGCCAAGGAGCACAAGGCGCTGTTGGACGCGATGAAGAAGGGTGATAATGTTGTCACCGCCGGTGGTGTGCATGGAAAGGTGATTGCCGTTGACGATTCGATCGTGACGCTCGAAATTGCCAACAATGTCAACATCAAGATTACAAAGAGCTATATTGC
Organism: Deltaproteobacteria bacterium; assembly: GCA_030654645.1. Taxonomy (GTDB): domain Bacteria; phylum Desulfobacterota; class Desulfuromonadia; order Geobacterales; family Pseudopelobacteraceae; genus JACRCG01. The sequence goes on from JAURXC010000361.1 coordinate 12,950, forward strand.
TTCGATCAAGAAAGACTAGTAAAATTATTCCGGAAGGGAGAACCGATCCATATGCCAAAAGGAACTGGCTGGCGTATTAGCCTGATAGGCATTTTTGTACTGCTGTCTTTTCTGTATCTGACCCCGACACTGGTTGCACAACTCCCGACATGGTGGGGAGGGTTGCTTCCAAAGGACAAGATTCATCTGGGACTTGACCTGCAGGGAGGTACACATCTGGTAATGGAGGTGGATACCCAGAAAGCGGTCGAAGGGTCACTGGATCTTGTTGCCACCGATCTGGAAGACACGCTTAATTCTAAAAACCTCCGTTTTAAACGTATCAGCAGAACCGGATCCGACAAAGTTTCGCTGGTGGTGTATGAAAAAGGGACCGCCACGGACGTTCAGAAGCTCCTCAAGGATAAATACCCCTCTTATGAGCAGAGTCCGATCTTTGATGAAGGCGGTTTTGCGGCCATTACGCTCCGGATGAATGAAAAGGACGCACAGGACCGTAAGGACAAGGCCGTTCAGCAGGCCCTGGAAACCATCCGGAACAGGATTGACCAGTTCGGTGTATCAGAGCCGACCATCCAGCGCGAAGGCATCAATCACATCGTGGTACAGCTGCCGGGCATCAAGGATCCGCAGCGCGCGATAGAGCTGATCGGCCGCACCGCCCGTCTCGAGTTCAAAATGGTGCGCGAGGATATCTCCCCGACCGCAACAACCATTCCTGACGACGCCGAACTGCTGAAGGAAAAAATGGTTGATCCGACAACCGGCGCCGTGTCTGAAATTCCGATCGTGGTCCAGAAAAAGTCGATGATCACCGGTGACCTTCTCACCGATGCGCAGGTGCGAATCGATTCCCAGTTCAACCAGCCCTACGTGGCCATCGAATTCAACAACCTGGGCGCCAAGCTGTTCGATCAGGTGACAGCCGCCAATGTCGGCAAGCGCTTTGCGATCGTTCTGGACAGCAATATTCACTCCGCTCCGGTGATCCGCGAGCGCATCTCCGGTGGCAGCGCGCAGATCTCCGGCAACTTTACCGAAAAAACAGCCGCCGACCTGGCAATAGTTCTGCGCGCCGGTGCGCTGCCAGCTCCGGTCAAGATCATCCAGAACGTTACCGTCGGTCCGTCCCTGGGGCAGGATTCGATCAGCAAAGGTCTTTATGCCGGATTGATCGGTGTATTGCTGGTAGTCGTCTTCATGGCGATCTACTATAAGTTGTCGGGCTTGATCGCGGACCTCGGCATGATCCTGAACATACTCTACCTGATGGGAGCGCTGGCAGCACTGGGAGCAACCCTGACACTGCCGGGTATTGCCGCGATCGTACTGCTGGTGGGTATGTCGGTTGACTCGAACGTGATCATCTTCGAACGTATCCGTGAAGAGCTCAAGTTGGGCAAGACACCCAAGGCTGCTCTGGATGCCGGTTACGACAAAGCCTTTCTGACGATCATGGACTCGCATGTCACAACCCTGATTACCGCCGCGGTTCTGTTTCAGTTCGGTACCGGTCCGGTCAAGGGTTTTGCGGTGTCACTCAGTCTAGGGGTACTTATCAACCTGTTCACATCGCTGGTTGGTACCAAGGTGATCTTTGACCTGTTCCTGCAAAAAGGAAACATCAAGAAACTGAGCATTTAAGGGGAGAACGCAGATATGGAACTTTTGGGCAAGACCAATATAGACTTTATCGGCAAGCGCAATATCGCGTTTGTAATCTCGTCGATTGTCGCGATCATCGGTTTTATCGGCATCATCCAGATCGGTCGCGGAGCCGCCAACATGGGAATTGATTTTTCCGGCGGCACGGCGATGCAGCTGAAATTCAGCAAACCGTTCTCGATTGCCGATGCCAGGACCGCGCTGCACAAGCACGGGATCGCCAAGGCCGACCTGCAGGAGATCAAAAACGGCAACATGCTTTTGGTCAAGATGGCGGGAGCCGCGGTCGGCAAACAATCGGAACTGGTTCAGACCTCTTTCAAGACCGAGTTCGCCGACAACCCCTTCACCGTTGAGAGTTCAACGGAAATCGGTCCTTCAATCGGAGACAAACTGCGAAAAGATACGATGATTGCAGTTGCTCTTTCACTTCTGGGCATAATTCTGTATATTGCCTGGCGTTTTGATTTCAAATTCGGTATCGGCGCAACTATCGCCACCATGCATGATGTTCTGGCAATGATTGCAGTTTTTTACATTCTTAATAAAGAGATCAACCTGCTCTTTATCACCGCTGTTCTGACAATTGCAGGATATTCGCTGACAGATACCGTGGTCATATTTGACCGTATTCGCGAAAACCTGCACAAAAACCTCAAGGGCGCGATGCACAACATCTTTAACGGCAGCATCAACGAGGTTCTTTCGCGCACTATCATCACCTCCTTGACAACCTTTCTGGCTGCGGCGGCGCTGTTTTTGTTCGGCGGAGAAGTTATCCATGATTTCTCGCTTGCGCTATTGATAGGAATCGGAGTTGCCACCTATTCATCGGTGTTTGTGGCCAGTCCGATAGTAGTATTGCTTGAAAATCGGGCTTTGGCGAAACAGGTTGAAAAAGCCTGATTCGATTCAAACTTACACAAGGAGGTAATAATTGAAAAAAGAATCCATACTTATTGCTGTAGTCGCCTTGATTGTAGGCCTTCTGGGCGGATATCTGGTTTTCAGCATCAGCAATTCAGGTAAAAGTCAACAGGCTGCCACTCCGATCCCGACTGGCTCCGGTTCTCCCACCGACTATACCCAGCGTATAGCTCAGGCAGAGAAAATTGTGGCTCAGGATCCTAAAAATCTGAATGCATGGATTTCTCTCGGCAACGATTATTTTGACACCGAACAGTCTCAAAAATCGATCAATGCCTATGGCAAGGCCCTTGAGATAGAACCAAACAACCCGAATGTGCTGACTGACCAGGGTGTAATGTTCAGAAAAGTCGGCTGGTATGACAAGGCCATTACCAACTTCGAAAAGGCAAACAAGATTGATCCTAACCATCTGCAGAGTCTCTTCAATATCGGGATTGTATATTCCATGGATCTGAAACAGCCTGATAAAGCCGCTGAATATTGGAACAGGTATCTGAAGATGGATTCCACCAGCTCCACCGCGATGCAGATAAAGAGTATGATGTCGCAACCCGCCAACGGGATGCCGCCGGCCACGATGAAATAAACCGATCAAATCCCCCGCCTGTCGGGGGATTTTTTTTAACAGGATTCGAGAACGGCATGAAGAAAAAATGGATCATAAAGGTTGTGGATTCTGCTGTGGTGTCCGCATTGGCGGAATCTCTCGGCTTGAATACCGTGGTCGCCACTGTTCTGGCCGGTCGCGGCATATCCTCCCGGGAAGATGGGCTCGCCTTTCTGACTCCGTCCTTGTCATCGATGCCGGACCCGTTTCTGTTGAAGGGCATAGAAGCCGCAGTGACGCGGCTTTGCGTTGCTCGCGGCAAAGGCGAAAAGATATGTGTCTACGGCGACTATGATGTGGATGGAATAACAGGGGCCGCTCTGCTGGTCTCTTTTCTCCGCTGCACCGGATTCAACTGCGGCTATTTCATTCCCAATCGCTTTGATGACGGTTACGGTTTGAACGAAGATGCGCTGAAGCGCGTGATTGACACCGGCGTAACGCTGATAGTGTCGGTTGACTGTGGGATTACCTCGGTAGTTGAAGCGGAATTCTGCCGCCGGAACGGAGCGGATCTGATCATCACCGACCACCACTCTCCCAAAGAGTCGCTGCCGGATGCCTGCGCGGTGGTCAA
>JAURXC010000369.1 GCA_030654645.1 Deltaproteobacteria bacterium
TAGCCATGACAAAATGACCTGCCGGCTGAAGCTGTCAAGAAACGACAACCGGTCTATTTTTGTGCGCATCGAGGCCATGGCGGGTGAATCCGGCGACGAATGTTACGCTGCCCTGGTAGACATTACGCAACGCAAACTGGCTGACGTGGCCCTTCGTGAGAGTGAGTACAATCTGTCCAAAGCCCAATCGATGTCACATGTAGGTTCTTGGCGGTCGGACCTTTTAACCGGTGAATTGCGAGTATCGGACGAACTGCTGCGCATCATGCGCCTGACCCGCGAAGAAGCAACACAGGAAACCTTCGCAAGCCTGATTCATCCGGAAGATATGGAGTCGGTCATGGCGCATCTTCGCCTGGGCGCTGAACTTGGTAACAGCTATGAAATTGAGCATCGCCTGTTGCTCAGGGACGGAACTACCAAATGGGTCTATACGATTGTGGAACCTTCCGTCAATATTGCCAGGCAGGTTGTCAGGCTATACGGCACGACCCAGGACATAAGCGATCGAAAACGGTCCGAGGTCAGGCTGCGAAACAAGAAAAACGAGTTGCAAACCATATTCGATTCGGTCAACGATGGCGTCATCGTCTTTGACCACAACGGGCTGATACAGAATTTCAATCACATCTGCCCGCAATTCTTCCCGGAAAAGATACTTTCAGGGAGGAGTTGCCGGGATATTTTTCATCCGGAACTGGCGGAATCACCGGACAGCTGTCCGGTGGAACTGGCCCTGCGCGGCGAGCGTGTGGAAACTTCGCTGGTTTCACCGCAGCATGGCAACAAGATCCGCTATATCGACGTTACGGCCAATCCGATACATGACGCGCTGGGGGAGAAGACCAGGGCTCTGGTCTTTTTCAGGGACGTGACACTTAAGAGACTGCAGGAACTGCAGCTGATTCAGACCGACAAGATGTCCAGCATCGGTGTGCTGGCCACCGGCGTGGCCCATGAAATCAATAATCCGCTGACCTCGGTGGCGGGCTATGCCGAAGCCCTGTTGCGACGTTTCAGCGATGAGCCGGCTCTGCGCGAGAACAGGCTGCTGGATGTTTTTCCCAAATACCTTGAGGTCATCGTACGCGAGTCATACCAGTGCAAGAGGATCATCGGCAGTCTGCTGAATTTTGGAAGAAAGTCCAACGGCATCGTCGGCAGAGCGGAAATCAACGGAATACTGCTGGAGATTCTGGAACTTCTGCAGCATCAGTCGAACTATGGAAATATCGAGGTAGTGACTAAACTGCTTGAAAACATACCGCTTATCCCTTGTGATCCTTCCGAACTTCGTCAAATTTGCATGAACCTGCTGATAAATGCCTGCCATTCAATCAAGGATAAAGGTTTGGTTGAGATTTCAACGAAGCACTCAGTCGAAGAACAAGCAGTTTACATACAGGTCCGCGACACCGGTTGCGGCATCGCCCAGGATGTGATCGACCGGATCTGGGATCCGTTTTTCACTACCAAGGAACCGGGCAAAGGCACCGGACTGGGACTTGCGCTGACCTACAATATTGTAAAACGGCTGGGAGGCGAAATCAGCGTCAAGAGCAACGTCGGTACAGGTTCGCAATTTACTGTGCGTTTACCAGTATGCCGCGGGCAAGAGAGTCATTAACGGTTCGGGCTTTTGATCATTTGAAGTGCCCACAAAAACGGTGGCTGCAAAAAGCAAGGGCGACAAAAACAGTTGCCGCCCTGCAGAAGTCATTTTTAGATACCGCCGGTAATTTTCAAAGCCCGACAGTAGTATTATTCATCACTTTATTTATGATTACAATGACATCCGAAACATCAATCTTCCCGTCAGGCTGAGACTTTCCGTTTACTATCGGCGCCACATCGCCATGAGCGAGCTGGCTTAATGTGGGGGAAACCTTGCCCACGGCGATCTGAAGCGACAGCAGGGCATCCGAAATATCAACACCACCCATACCATTCACATTGCCATCTGCAGTTATTGGCAGATTATTTACCAATACCGAGCAGGCGCTTGTAGTTGCCACATTGTTCGCGGCATCATATGACTTTGCGGTCAAGGTGTGCGAACCGTTGGCCACGTTGGTAGTATTCCAGCTATAGCTGTATGGGGCCACGTTTCCCGCATACAGCAGCACCCCGTCATTATAGAACTCAACCTTGCTGACTCCGACATTGTCAGAGGAAGCGGCAGTGATTGTCACGGTACCGCTGACTTCCGCGCCGACCGTGGGAGCCGTCAATGACACGGTGGGGGCAGTGGTGTCCTTAACCACGGTAACACTGACAGTGCTGGATTGGCCGATGTTTCCTGCGGCATCATAAGCCTTGGCCATCAAGGTATAGGCTCCCGGCGCCAGAGGAGTCGTATCCCACGAATAGACATAAGGAACCGCCACGTTAGTTGCCACCAACTGGTTATTGACGTAATACTCGACCTTGCTGACGCCAACGTTGTCGGATGCATTGACATTTACGAAGACGGTTCCGTTCACGTTGATTGTGTCAGATGGAGAGGATATGGCAACCGTTGGCGGAAGCTGCTCGTCAACGGTGATGACATTGGAATAAGAGCCTTCAATATTGGATGTATTGTATGCAGTTACCGCGAAATTATAGGATTTGTCCGGATCAAGTCCGGTGATGGTTGCAGTAGTATGATTTTGAACATCGATCGTAGTCCCGTCACTCAGCGCCGCGGAACCGGAGCTGTAATGCACCTTGTAACCTGCCAGGTCAGCTTCGGTGTTGGGATCCCACTGCAGAGCGACATCCAGCGCCTGGCCAGTGCCGCTCATGCCAAGCGAAAGAATGGCGGCGAGCGCGGCATTAACCAGCATCTTCTGCAAGTGCATGCCGTACTTTACAAGTCCCGGGCGGACATAACCCTCTTCCACCAACACTTTTCCAAGCTTCTTATGAGAAACAGACTGTTTGCAGAGAGCATCATCAAGCTGAGCACGAGAGATATAGCCTGTTGAAACAAGCAGTTCTCCGAGCCGGAGAGGACTGTCCGAGGTCTTGGGCTCGGAACTCTGGTGCTTCTGAAAGTCGAGCAGTGCGGCAAGTTGCTGTTCCGTCAACATCCCGAGACGTTTAAAAACCTCGCCAAGTTTATCACCGCTCCTCTTTTGTTCGGCAATGGCCTGGTCAAGCTGTTTTGCGGATATGTGCCCCGAATGCACCAGCAAAGCACCGAGCAATTGTCGTTCACCAGCGGCAATCTTTACAGCATCGTCCAGATGACAGAGATGTTCCTGTACTTGAAGCGGAACTTTGACGTCCCGCTCGCTGAGTACTCCCATCCTGACCAGCACCTGCCCCAACAGCTCCTTGGTGCGCCTTTGTTCTTCCAAAGCACGATCAAGATCTTTATTTGACAGGAAGTGGCCGTCCAACAAGATCTGTCCAATATGGCGTTTTATCAGCTGTACCATAACGGGTGACTCCTATACCAATCAGGACATGTTTTCTGCTCCAAACTATACCATTAATACCCTGTTTTTCAAAAGAAATATCTAATCAGCAAAATTTTCGTAAACAGATTTAATCATCGCAAACATAAATCTGCTGGCACGCAATATAACAACCGGAAGAGTACAGATTCATAGGGTACATTCTGATTATGCACGGTAAGATGTTTGATGTGTTCAGCATTATCAGACTGATTTTAGTAATTAATTTTATGCCTGTCAGCCAAACATTGACTACACCTTCAACATGATATATTACTTGCGGAGAACAAAGGCTACTTGAATTTTTATTTAACAAACACAAACAAATATAAGTTTCAAACAACAATTCCATGATGTTTACAGTGTTGATTTCAATCAAAATGGAGGTAACAAGAAAATGGCAACATTATCAGAACTGACAGTACAGGTTTTAACCGCACGCCTGGCCAGAAAAGAGATGACTCTTGATGAACTACAAAAGGAGATGGTTGCGGTCAGCAACATGATCAAAGCTATCGATGACGGTACAATCCAGGAACCTGCGCAAGACCTTCCAATTGAAGAAGTAAAACCGGTTAAAATCAATTTCAAGAAAGTCTTCAAGGATGACGAGGTTATCTGCCTGATCTGCAACAAGAGCTTCACAACCCTTAAAAGGCATCTAAACCAGGTACATCAGTTGTCAGACAAGGAATACAGGAAACAGTTCGGAATACCGTCAAATCAGCCGCTTGTGGCAAGATCCTATTCCGAAAAGAAAAAAGCAGACGCTGTCAAAAACAATCTGGGAGCAAAGATGCAGGCCGGCAGAAGAAAAAAGGGAACTGCTGCTACGAAGTAACGACTGCTGAAAGTAAGGACCGGCGTCAACCGCCGCTACTGCCATTTCAGGTAATAGATGCCGCGCTCAATTTCGCACTTGCATTCATGCCACGTTCTGCGATATTTTAAACAAGACAGGAGGTGTATTATGGATATAAGTTCAGTCGCGGGATCTTCCCTGCTTTACAGGGCGGAACAGACCCAACAGGCAGTTTCCACTAGCATGATGAAACAGGCGGCAGAGCAGCAGAATCAGGTGGCCAATCTGCTAGCCCAGAATGCCCAGCAGGCTCCTCAACCAACTTCAAAGAGCGGCAACAGCTTCAGTTTTTCAACTTACGCGTAGGATTGTATTTACCCACTTTTCGAGGGCCGGCCAATTTGGTCGGCCTTTTTTTATGCATACTGCGCGGCATGGTATGAACTACGGACATAGGGCCCGCTCTCAACATGCAAGAAACCTGATTCCAAAGCAGCTCGCTGCAACTCCCCGAACCGTTCCGGAGTAACAAATTCCTGCACGGGATAATGTGCGCGACTGGGAGCCAGGTATTGGCCGATACTGAGATAATCGCACCCCACACTCCTCAGGTCCCGGAATACCTCCAGCACATCCAGTTCCACCTCTCCCATCCCCAACATGATACCAGACTTGGTTTTTATCTCAGGAGCCAGTTCCTTGGAGTTTTTCAGCACTTCCAGCGACCGGCGGTAATCGGCTCCACTACGGATATGGTAGAGACACGGAACTGTTTCAACGTTGTGGGCAATAATGTCGGGGCGGCTCAACGCAACCACAGCCAGACTGGCTATATCCCCCTGCATGTCCGGGACCAGCAGTTCGATTCTGGTACCCGGCGACTCTTTGCGAATGGCGCTCACCGTGGCGGCATAGACAGCGGCACCTCCGTCAGACAGGTCATCACGGGTGGGGCTGGTGATAACAGCGTGAGACAGTTTCAAACGGCAGACGGCTTCGGCTACCCGCCCCGGTTCATCATGATCGACCGGCAACGGCGCCTGTTTTTCAACATTGCAGAAAGAACAGAGGCGGGTGCAGTTCCTGCCGAGGATCAGAAAGGTGGCCTGTCCACAGCTGAAACATTCGGAAATATTGGGACAGAGCGCCTGTTGACAAACCGTATTCAGGCGCAACTCACCCAGAAGCTTGCGCATTCCGGCCTGGTCACCCGGATTGGCCCGTTTTCTCAGCCATTCGGGCTTTCTTTGAATCTTCAATCACCCTCCCCGTTCAGGTTCCAGTTTTCGTTCAGGTATTTTTCATGGAGCAGTCTGTCAGCCAGTCGAAGTTCGTGGCAGGCAGGGCCGGTCTCACGCAGAGACGTGTCGAGATTGCTGCAGAAGGCTCTTTTCAGGACAGTCTTCAAATATTCCGTGTCCTGCTCGACCCCTTCAGCGGACAGGCAGGTCACACGCCCTGCAAGGTTTTCAGGACGTTGGCGCAAACAGGCGACTCCGTCCGCTAACCGGTTCAGAATCGGAATCGATCCATGCTGGAAAATAATCCGTTTCAGCCTGCGCTGCGCATTGCCGCCAATTTTACGGCCATTGACAAGTATATCGTAGGACTCCTTGCCAGCAAAACAGAAAGGGGTCCGCTCACCCAGCTTTTCGCCGGAATCGTGTCCATCCACCGCATAGCTGGCATCAAGGCCAAGATCCCGGTAGAATCGCAGCAAGAAACCGGTCAGAACCCGGAATGAGTCCTTGATTGAATTTGTTTCAGGGATCTGTTCTGGAGCGCAGATGATGCTGTAGGTCAACTCGTCGGCATGATAGATAACTCCACCGCCGGTGATGCGCCGCACGATTGTGGTTCCGTCTGCAAGGCAGCGCCCGGTTTCAAGCACTTCGCGAGCTTTCTGGAAGCGCCCCAACGAAATCGCGGCCGGATGCCAACCATACAACCTGAGAATCGGTTCTGAGCATTGATCGAACGAACAGAGCAGGGCTTCATCAA
>JAURXC010000376.1 GCA_030654645.1 Deltaproteobacteria bacterium
GGTGTGTTAAATGAAAACAAACATCATGATGTATACGGCTTCAAAGCTTTAACCGTATAACATATCATCCGAGAAAAAGTAAATACCATTTTAAAACCATAATTGTTATTAATTATTAAGACTTTTGCGTTTCCCCCTGCACAGGTTCCGGGTGCGAGCAAGCGCCTGCCCGAGTTTGCAGGATTACCTCCGATAACTTATTTCTTGTGACAGTCGTTGCAGCCTGTCGGCCCCTTTTTCATGTCGGTATGACAGCCTTTGCATGTTTTGTGAGCCCAGTCCTTGCCAAAACCGGCAATTTTCCCAGGTCCCTTCTCGTGGCACTTTTTGCAATCTTTAAGCATCTCCTGGTGTTTTTTGTGAGGGAACTTTACGCCGCGCTTCAATTCAATTACATCGGCGGCAATGGCTGTTCCGGAAAAAGCGACCAAAGCGAACATGGCAATGACAGTTTTTTTCATCTAGTAGTTCTCCTTTTTGATGGTTTCCGTGAATACCAAAAAGCTGAGTGACTCCTATACTACATTTCACATGCCAATACATCACAAATATTTAAAACATTAGTAATTACAGCAAGTAATTAAAAATGTCGGAGTCGATGGCCGGCTTGAATACCGCAATTGCGGTGGTGTTGTTTCTATTTGCGTCATTGTCTGACTTAATTTTCTTGCCAGAGCCGATTCGCTTTTGTAAAGTCCAGCAACTGCAACAACTGTCAAAAATCGAAAATACGGAGGAACAGGCCAATGCGGCATATCGGCAACAGAAAGGGTTTTACGCTGATTGAGATCATGGTTGTAATTGTCATCCTGGCGCTACTGGCGGCGCTGGTTGGTCCAAAACTGATGGGGCGCACCGACGACGCCAAGATTACCGACGCCAGGGTACAGATAAAGAACATCGAAACCGCGCTCAAACTCTACAAGCTGGACAACGGCAATTACCCTGCAACCGAGCAGGGGCTTACTTCGCTGGTTGCCAAGCCGACAGTCGGCGTCATACCGAAGAGCTATAAAGAGGGGGGCTATCTGGAGAGTAAAAAAATACCTAAAGACCCCTGGGGCAATGATTATCTGTACGTGTCACCAGGCGAACATGGCGATTACGATCTCTTCTCATATGGCGCGGATAGCGCAAAAGGCGGCGAGGGGAAAAACGCCGACATCTCCAACTGGGATACGAAATAAGGAAGCATTTCTCATAATATAGTTGATATTTTGAAAATCTGCGCTATAGTCTGATCCTCTAAACGGTTATTTTTATTGTAAATAAACGTTTTTAGTGAGTGTAAATCGCGTAAGCGTTAACTATCCAAGAGGAGGCAGCACAATGGCGCAGAAGTTCGTGTATTTCTATGGTAATGGTCAGGCAGAGGGTCGGGCCGATATGAAAAACCTGCTGGGGGGCAAGGGGGCCAATCTGGCCGAGATGACCAGCATCGGCCTTCCGGTTCCTCCCGGTTTTACCATCACCACCGAAGTATGCACAGAGTATTATAAAAACAACAGTACCTATCCCGCCTTGCTGGCGGCCGAAGTCGCCGCCAACCTGAAAGAAGTCGAAAAGTTGATGGGGCGCACCTTCGGCGATCCCCAAAATCCACTGCTCGTTTCTGTCCGTTCCGGCGCCCGGGCCTCCATGCCCGGCATGATGGACACCATCCTCAACCTGGGTCTCAACGATACTACCGTGCAGGGCATCATCTCCCAGAGCGGCGATGAGCGCTTCGCCTACGATGCCTACCGCCGCTTCGTCCAGATGTACTCCGACGTTGTGATGGGGATGGACAAACACGTTCTTGAACACCTGCTGGAAGAGAAAAAACACGAAAAGGGTGTGCACCTCGATACCGAGCTGAGCGCTTCCGACTGGAAAGACCTGGTGGCCGCATTCAAAGCCGCCATCAAGGAAGTGCTGGGAGTCGCGTTTCCGGAAGAGCCTGAGGCCCAGTTGTGGGGCGCCATCAGCGCCGTGTTCGGATCGTGGATGAATCAGCGTGCGATCACCTATCGCCGTCTTAACAATATCCCGGCCGAGTGGGGCACCGCGGTAAACGTACAGTCAATGGTATACGGCAACATGGGTGACGATTGCGCCACCGGAGTCGCCTTTACCCGCGATCCTTCCACCGGTGAAAACTATTTCTATGGCGAGTACCTGGTCAACGCCCAGGGCGAGGACGTGGTTGCCGGTATCCGCACTCCCCAGCCGATCAACCGTGCCAAGGCGACCGTCCTGCCGCCGATGGAAGAGGTGCTGCCGGAATGTTACAAGCAACTGGCCAGTATTCGCGACATCCTTGAGAAACATTACAAGGATATGCAGGATATCGAGTTCACGATAGAAAAAGGCAAGCTCTTCATGTTGCAGACCAGGAACGGCAAGCGTACCGCACCCGCCGCGATCAAGATCGCGGTAGATATGGTTCGCGAGGGGCTGATCGACGAAAAGACCGCCGTACTGCGCGTGGCCCCGTCACAGCTCGATCAGTTGCTGCATCCGTCTCTTGATCCGAAGGCCAAGAAAGACATAATCGCAAAAGGTCTGCCTGCTTCACCGGGCGCCGTCTCGGGAGAGGTTATCTTTACCGCCGATGAAGCGGAAGCGGAAGCCAAGACCGGCCGCAAGGTGATCTTGGTCCGTGTAGAAACCTCACCCGAAGACATTCACGGCATGCATGCCGCCCAGGGAATCCTGACCGCTCGCGGCGGCATGACCTCCCATGCCGCGGTTGTGGCCAGGGGCATGGGCAAGTGCTGTGTAGCCGGCTGCGGCGACATCAAGGTTGATTATGCCAGCCAGTGCTTTACGACCCGCAACGGCACAGTAGTCAAGCGCGGTGACATCATCACTCTGGATGGCTCGCTGGGCGAGGTCATTCTGGGTGAAGTGCCGACCGTGTCTCCTCAGTTGACCGGTGATTTCGCCCAGTTGATGCAGTGGGCGGACAAGTACCGCACGATGAAGGTCCGCACCAATGCTGACACGCCGCACGATTCCAAGGTGGCGCGTGAGTTCGGAGCCGAGGGCATAGGCCTCTGCCGCACCGAACATATGTTCTTCGACGCCGAGCGGATCGCCGCGGTGCGCGAGATGATCCTTTCCGAGGAGCTTGAGGGGCGCGAACTGGCACTGGCCAAGATCATGCCGATGCAGAAAGGCGACTTCATCGGCATCTTCCGTGAAATGAAAGGTCTTCCGGTTACGATTCGCCTGCTTGACCCTCCTTTGCACGAGTTCCTGCCCCAGGAAGAGCGGGATATCGAGGAGCTGTCCAAGACCATGAAGGTGCCGGTCAACGCCATCAAGCACAAGATCGAGTCACTGCACGAGTTCAACCCGATGCTGGGGCACCGTGGTTGCCGTCTGGGAATCACCTACCCCGAGGTCTACAACATGCAGGTGCGGGCAATCATGGAAGCGGCCTGCGAACTGGTCAAGAACGAAGGCTTCAGCATTGTACCGGAGATCATGATTCCGCTGATAGCCACGGTCAAGGAACTGTCGGTTCTCAAGCAGAACGCGGTGGAGATCTGTGACGAGATTATCGCCCAGTACGGAGTCAAGGTCGAATACCTGATCGGCACGATGATCGAGCTGCCGCGGGCCGCGCTGACAGCCGATGAAATCGCCACCGAGGCAGAATTCTTCTCCTTCGGCACCAACGACCTGACCCAGACCACCTTCGGCCTCTCACGCGACGACGCTGGCAAGTTCCTGCCGTTCTATGTCGATAACGGCATCCTGCCGGAAGACCCGTTTGTCTCTTTGGACCAGGCCGGCGTCGGCAAACTGGTCAAGATGGCCTGCGAGCTGGGACGCTCCACCCGCGCCAACATCAAACTCGGCATCTGCGGCGAGCATGGTGGCGATCCGGCATCGGTGATCTTCTGCCACAACATCGGGCTTGATTATGTATCCTGTTCGCCTTTCCGGGTTCCCGTAGCCCGCCTGGCGGCGGCCCACGCGGCAATTGCCAAGTAGCAGCTTCACGCAATACAACGCAAAAAAGGATGGGCCGGTTACGGTCCATCCTTTTTTTGTCTCGGCTGCTGGTTATTCAAACTGCAGGCTATCCTGCCGGTGGATTATTTCTCCCCGAACACCAGCGCGCTGAAGATGTAGATGTCGCATTCCCCGTTCCAGGCGTCTTCCGGCAGCCCGGCCTTGATACAGGTGTGCTTCAGGAACTGATCACGGTTCCAGCCGTATTCGGTGGCCACTTGCGGCAGCAATACCCCGCGATAGCTCCCCTTGACGATGTAGATGCCATGAGTGCCAACCTGGATCTGATCGACCGACGAGATCCTCTCCAGCGGCGACAACACCGAGATGTCGATTTCGAAGTCGTCCAGGTCGTGTGACTTCATCGGGTAGAAGCGCGGGTCGCGGGTGGCCGCCGATACCGCCATCTCCTGGACCAGCTTGTAAAGCGGCTGATCGGAGATGAAGTTGCCGATGCAGCCGCGCAACTGCCCCTTCTGCTTGATCGTCACAAAACAGCCGGATTGCAGGTTGAGCCCTTTTGATGCGGTTTCGATTGCAGGAACGTTTCCGCCGGACACGTACTCGACAACAGTATCCCGCGCGATCTTCAACAGTTGTGCCTGTTCACTCTTCGTCAGAAGTTCCGCCATGATCTTCACCTCAGTCTGGAAATCTAGGAATAGTTCTTTCTCCGGAACAGCCCGGTCTTGATGCTGACGATGCGGTCGAGAAACAGTACGCCGTCCAGATGGTCCATCTCGTGCTGCAGGGCAACCGCTTCGAAACCGCTGGCGGTGATCTCACGGCTGCTGCCGTCGCTTTCGCTGAAACGGACCGTCACCTCCGTGGCGCGGTCCACATCGCCGGTATAGTCGGGGACGCTCATGCACCCCTCGCGCATCACGGCGAGTCCGCTGCGGGCGGCAATCTCGGGGTTGATCATGCAGAGCAGGCCGTGGTTGTTCTCTTTGCCGAGGCGGTTCTTGGACACGTCCACGACGCAGACCCGCAGGGTTACGCCAATCTGGGAGGCGGCCACGCCGACCGAACCGGGGCCGGCATGCATCGTATCCACCAGATCCCGGATCAGGTCGACTATGCACTGGTCGATGACCTCGACCCGCTTGCAGAGTTTTTTCAAGACCGGATGCGGGTATTTCAAAATAGGTTGTACCGCCATGGTCAGAAGGCCACCGGTGTCACGACGCGCACGCCGATTTCCACGTTCAGCTCTTTTTTCAGCTTCTCCAGCAGCTTTTCGACCCCTTCGGGGGTCTCCCCCTGCGGCAGTGCCACCTCCAGCATCAGCACATAGACCGGTTCCTGCGGCGTGCCGATCAGCTTGGTGTTGAGATCCATGATGTTGATATTGCGGCCGGCCAGTTCGCGGGTGACGCGATAGACGATTCCCGGTTGGTCGGCGCCGTAGACCGAGATGATGCAGATCTCGCTGTCGGTCTCCTGGCGGATGATCTCATCGCCATGCAGGGTGCGTACGGCCAGAGACATACCCAGCGCGTCGCAGGCCGGTTTGAGCTCGTCGAACAGGCGGGCCTTGCTGAAGGGGCGCTGGTGGGAAACTATCAGGATCATGGCAAACTCGCCTGCCAGCATCGTGCAGCTGGAGTCGGCCAGGTTGCACCCCAGGCGAAACAGCCCTTCGGTGATGCCGGCCACGATCCCGGGGCGGTCCTTGCCGACCACGGATACTGCGTAATGCAATGTTTCCGGCTGTGGCGTCATAATTAACCTCCAACGATAATGTTGCGAATGTGGTTATCATCATTCGATTTCATCTGCAAATGTTTTTTGGAATCGGGTATATTACCCCGCATCTGTCACAGGAGGAATTGCCATGTCCACCGTTACCACCCGTTCCGTCTGCCCCTTCGACTGTCCCGATACCTGCGGCCTGCTGGTGGGGGTCGTTGACGGCCGCGCGATTAAAGTCAGCGGCGATCCGCTGCATCCCGTCACCCGCGGCCTGCTCTGCCCCAAGATGCTGCATTACGAGCGCAGTGTGCATTCGCCTCGCCGTCTGACCGTGCCGCTGCTGCGGAGCGGGGCCAAGGGGGCGGGTGAGTTCAGGCCGATCACCTGGGACGAGGCGATTGAACGGATCTGTTCCCGCTGGAAAGATCTGGCCGCGCGCCATGGCGGCGAGAGCATTCTGCCCTATTCCTATGCCGGCACGATGGGGTTGGTGCAGCGCAACAGCGGCCATCCCTTCTTCCACAAACTGGGCGCTTCCCGCCTGGAACGCACAATCTGCTCCCCGGCCAAGGATGCCGGCTGGAAGTCGCTGATGGGCGACACTCCGGCCATTGACCCGGCCGCGATCGGCCAGAGCGACATGGTGATCCTGTGGGGCATCAACGCCGTTGCCACCAGCATCCACGCCATGCGCGACGCCATGGAGGCCAGGAAACGGGGCGCGCGCCTGTGGGCGATCGACACCTACCGCACGCCGACCTGCGAGGCTGCCGACGAGGCGTTTATCGTCCGCCCCGGGGGCGACGGCGCGCTGGCGCTGGGCATGATGCATGTGATTGTGAGGGAGGGGTTGGCGGATCAGGCCTTCATTGACGCAAACGTACTGGGTTTCGATGACTTTACGGCAAAAATCCTGCCGGACTGCACTCCGGAGCGGATGTCCCCGCTCTGTGGCCTCTCTCCGGAGACCATCGAAAGACTCGCAAGGGAATACGCCCGGGCCGGGTCGCCCTTTATCCGTCTCGGCAGCGGACTGACCCGCTACGCCAACGGCGCGATGACCGTGCGCACGATCAGTTGCCTCCCGGCGCTGACCGGAGCCTGGCAGCGTCCCGGGGGCGGCCTGCTGGCAGGCACCTCGACCGGGTCCGCCTTCCCGGTTCATAAGGTTACCCGCGAGGATTTCATCGACAAGCCGACCCGATTGGTCAGCATGAACCAGCTGGGCGCGGCGCTGACCGAACTCGATTCGCCCCGCGTGATGGGTCTGTATGTCTACCACTCCAATCCGGCCTCGATCGCGCCGGACCAGAATGCGGTCATCAGCGGGCTTTTACGGGACGACCTGTTTACCGTGGTGCACGAGCGCTTCATGACCGACACCGCCCGCTACGCCGATATCGTCCTGCCGGCCACCTCTTCGCTGGAGCACCCGGATCTGTACCGCTGCTACGGCGGCTACCACGCCCAACGCTGCGATGCAGCCATTCCGGCGATCGGGGAGGCCAAGTCCAATTGGGACGTGTTCTGCCTGCTGGCGGAGGGGATGGGGTGGGATGAGCCCTTTTTCCGACAGTCGGCCGAAGAGCTGATCCGACAGCTGATCGATTTTGATACTCCCTGGCGGGATGTCGCGACCACTGAACGGCTGCGCCGGGGTGAGCCGGTGATGCTGACGCCGCCCGAAAATCAGGGACGCGTCTGGCTGACCCCCTCCGGAAAGATCGAGATCCTCAATCAACGGGAGCAGGAACCGTTGCCGCGTCTGCTGCCGACCCATGCCGAAGGTGACGGCTTTCCGCTGCGACTGCAGCCGGCCGTGACCCCACAGGCGCTTAACTCCAGCTTCTATGAACAGGAAGAGCTGCGCAGACGTCAGCGGTGCATGGAGCTGCTGATGAACCCGGCCGATGCCGCCAGGCGCGGCCTATCCAGCGGCGATGCGGTGACGGTTTTCAATCGGCTGGGCCAGGTCGGTTTTACCCTGGATGTGACGGAACGGGTGCCGCCGGGAACGGTGGTGACCGAAGGGGTCTGGTGGAGCGAGTTCATTGCGGATGGCCGCGGTGTGAACGCTCTGACATCGCAGCGCCTGACCGACGGCGGGCGGGGAAGCACCCTCTATGATGTGGCGGTGGAGGTAAGAGCGTGCACGGTTTTAAAAACGACTTGAATTGTTGTTTTACTAGACGTGTCTTGTGTTTTTGCTAGACACATCTAGTAAAATATCATATTGTCATTGCATGAAAACTCACTTCGAACGCCCCTTCGTGGCGCAGCTGGAAAAACGTATTTCAACTGGACAGCCGTTGATACAGGTGTTGGTCGGCCCGCGTCAGGTAGGCAAGACCACTGGAATACGGCAACTTCTTGCCCGTTATCCTCACGGCTCACACTATGCCAATGCCGATGACCTGCTGGTTACAGATCGCAGTTGGCTGCTGGAACAGTGGCAGAAAGCAAGATTGCTGGGTGACGGCGCACTGCTGGTTGTTGATGAAATCCAGAAAGTTCCAAACTGGTCCGAGGCGCTCAAAGCCTTATGGGACAAGGGCCCTGGCATGCTCCGCGTTATTGTGCTCGGCTCAAGTTCTCTGCAAATACAGACCGGTTTGACGGAAAGCCTTGCCGGAAGATTTGAACTGACGAGAATTTATCATTGGAACTATGCGGAGCTTAAACTGGCTTTTGGCTATGACCTTGAACGATTCCTGATGTATGGCGGATATCCCGGTTCGGTTCCGTATGAAGACGAGTACGACCGCTGGTATGCCTACCTGAAAGACTCGATTGTGGAGGCGGTTATCGGCAAAGACATACTGATGAACCGAAAGGTGGGAAATCCTGCCCTGTTTCGTCAGGCGTTCGAAATTCTCTGCCGCTATCCCGCACAGGAAATAAGCTATACAAAGCTGTTAGGGCAATTACAGGACAAGGGCAATACCGACCTGATCAAGTATTATATCGAGCTGTATGCGGGAGCGTTCCTGATTCATCCGTTGGAAAAATATTCCGCCAAGGGTTGGCTGACACGCTCTTCCACTCCTAAAATACTTATCGCCTGCCCCGCGCTCTACACACTGACCGAAGGATCGCATGTGCTGGATGATCCTGAAAAACGGGGGCGTCTGTTAGAACTGGCGGTCGGCGCACAGTTACTGCAATTGCCGGGGGAACTGTATTATTGGCGAGAAAAAAATGCCGAGGTCGATTTTGTCTACCGATATCAGGGTGAACTCTATGCGGTAGAGGTTAAATCCGGTCGTCGCAGAACGGCAAAGGGTCTTGATATGTTTTTGAAACAGTTTCCGGATGCGAATGCCATTATTTTAACTACCGATAATTTTCCCGCTTTTTCTGAAGCTCCGTTGAAATTCTTGCGGGCATTGTAAACGATTTGACAATCCTGCCGTTAATGTGGTGCGGACATGGAACCGGTCTGCATCACGGCTATTTAACGCCTTCGCAGCACCCGCTTGTCCCCCACCCGGATCGTGACCTTCTCGCTGTCGAAGTGTTCCAGCAGCGGAATCAGGAATTTGCGCGACAGACCGGTCAATTCGCGGTATTCGGGGGGGGTGACCTCTCCCTTTTCCCGCAGTAGCGCCACCAGTTTTTCCCGCAGCCCGTCCAGGGCGGAGGTGGAGTAAAACAGGTCGGCCGAGATGCGGGCTACCTGGCCGTTGCGGGTCAGCAGCGCCAGGTTGTCGCGCACGGTTTTCTCGTCACAGCGGAAACGCTCGATGATCTCCTTGACCGTGGGGGGCTCGATGCCTCCCCCGGCGATGAAGGCGGAGATCCTGTTTGCCAGGCCATCGGCAGCGGCGGCGTGGCGGGCGGTCTGTCCGGCCGGGCGGATGATGTCACGGTCGGGAATTACCAGGCCGTCCTTTTCCAGTGCGGTCATCAGCGGGGTGAAAAAACGTGCGTCACTCCGCCTGGGAAGGCGCGTCTTCAGCTCCTCCTTGCCCATGCCCTCCTTGAGCGGGTTGGCTGCCAGGAATGATGCCAGCTCCTGCAAAAGGCCCTGTTTGAGCGTGTCAACGGCGCTCCTGGCCAGGAACAGCCTCGGTTCGCGGACCATCTGCACGATCCCGCCGGCCGAGAGCAGCGCGGTCAGCGTCGTTTCGAGCGCTTTGCGGGGGAATCCGCTGCGCATCAGCACGTCGTCGAAAGTGATGCCGGAGAGCAGGCTCTGGGAGATGATCAGCTGGACGGTGCTCTGCTGGTCGGCGCTGCCGAACGCCTCCAGCAGCTGCAGCGCCTCGTCGTTACGCCTGCGCCGGCGGGGAGGGAAGGGGTCCAGCGTGACTCCGCCGCCGACCGTGATCTGCGGTGAAAAGGCCCGCAGGATGTAACTGTCGCCCGATAGCAGCAGCGCCGGCTCCTTCAGGCGCAACTGGACGTAGGCGCTTTCGCCCGGCTGCAGCGTGTCGCGGTCCAGCAGGATCACCTGGGCCGGCACCTCGTAGGTGGCCGAATGCAGCCGTACCGTGGCGCGGTGCTTCAGCTCGCGGGGAGCCGAGGCCAGATAGTCCAGGCGCACGTCCACGGTGCGGGTGGCGTGGAACACGCCGCGCGGCGTCACCACATCGCCTCGATGGACCTGGTCCAGGTCGATTCCCTGCAGGTTAACCGCCAGCCGTTGACCGGCCTGCCCCTTGTCCCCCTTGATGCCATGGGCCTGGATGCCGCGCACGCGCCCCTCGCGGCCGGAGGGAAGCAGCTCCAGCTCGTCTCCGATGCCGATCTCACCCGACAGCAGCGTGCCGGTCACCACCGTGCCGAAGCCGGGCACCGTGAAGACCCGGTCCACCGGCAGGCGGAAAGGACCTTCTCGGCGTTTTTCCACCGCCTGCCGCGCCAGCAGCGACAGCTGGCTCTTCAGCTCGTCCAGTCCTTCGCCGCTGCGGGAGGACACCGCCACGATCGGCGCTTGCTCCAGGAAGCTGCCGGCGACGAAATCGCGCACCTCTTCCGTGACCAGCTCCAGCCAATCCCGCTCGACGGTATCGCGTTTGGTCAGCGCCACCAATCCGCTTTTGACCCCCAAAAGCCGCAGGATGTCCAGGTGCTCGCGGGTCTGGGGCATGATGCCCTCGTCGGCGGCGATTACCAGCATCACCAGGTCCATGCCCCCCACGCCGGCCACCATGGTGCGGACGAATTTCTCGTGTCCCGGCACATCCACGATCCCGAAACAGAGTCCGTCCGGCAGTTCCAGGTGGGCGAAGCCCAACTCGATCGTGATGCCGCGCGCCTTCTCCTCCTTCAGGCGGTCGGTGTCGATGCCGGTCAGAGCCTTGACCAGCGAGGTTTTGCCATGGTCGATATGTCCGGCGGTGCCGAGGATCAGGTGTTTCATGGCAATTTGAGGTGCCGATCGTGATGGAATTTGCCGCCGCAATCGTCCTGCCCGCCGCGGATTTTCTCCACCGCGTGACCGATAGTGGTCCAGATTGCCCCCAGGTTTTCCACTGCTCCCTTGGGGCTGCCAGGCAGGTTGATGATCAGGGATTGCCCGCGGATGCCGGCCACGGCCCGCGACAGCGCCGCCATCGGCGTGATCTCCAGGCTCTTCAGCCGCA
>JAURXC010000378.1 GCA_030654645.1 Deltaproteobacteria bacterium
TTGATATCCGGCTGCTCATCAGCGCCGGGTTTTTGGCAGTATTCAAACGGTTCGGTCCCGGCGATATAGAATTCCTCTCGGCTGTCGGGGCAGTCCGGGCTGGCCAGTTTGCCGCTGACAGGGTCGATGGAAACAGAAACCACCGTATCCGGCCTGGGGAAGTCAATTGCCGGTTTGGACGCCAGTGCCTTGCGCATGAACCGCTCCCATATCGGTGCGGCGGCAGCCCCACCGGTGAAGCCTTTTCCTCCCGGCCGGGGCTTGTCATATCCAACCCAGACGCCGGTGATCAGCTGTGGCGTATAGCCGACGAACCAAGCATCGCGGTAGTCGTCGGTGGTGCCGGTCTTGCCGGCCGATGGGCGTGCCCGGCTGAATTTTTTCAGATTTTTGGCGGTACCATAGCTCATCACGTCTTTCAGCATCTGGGTGGTTACGAAAGCCGTGGCAGGCGAAATGGCCGGATGGACTACCGGAGGATTCTCGACCCAGCTGTGGCGCTTGCTGTCATAAATGCGGATAATGGTTCGCGCTTCGGGCCGCTGCCCTCCGCCGGCCAGCGGCGTGTAGGCCAACACCAGGTCATTCAGCGTGACCTCATCCGTACCCAGAGCCAGCGAGAGGCCGTTCTCTGTCCGTAAAGGCAGCCCCATCCTGGATGCAAAATCGACGAAATACGGAACTCCAATCTCGTTCAGCAGCTTTACCGCGATCACATTGTTGGAATAGGCCAGGGCCTGACGCAGGGATAGCTCTCCGTACTGCTCCCGTCCATAGTTGAGCGGTTTCCAGGTTTCGTTGTTGCCGCGATCGTAAACCACCGGTTCATCATCCCGAACGCTGGCCGCGGTAAGGCCCTTTTCCAGCGCCGCTGCATAGATCAGCGGCTTGATCGCCGAACCGGGTTGCCGCCTGGCGGCAAAGGCTCGGTTATAGCCGCTCTGGGTGGTATCGACTCCCCCCACGGCGGCCAGCACGTCGCCGGTGGCTGGATCCAGGCAGATCAATGCTCCCTGCAGATTGGGTGAAATCCGTCTGGCCCCTTCACGCAGGGCCTGCTCGGCCTGTTTCTGCAGGTTCAGGTCCAGCGCCGCTGTAACTTCCAGCCCCCCTTGTTCGACAATCTCGGTTCCATAGCGCTCGATCAGCTTGCCGCGAATATGTGCCAGGTACTGGGGCGCCTGCCCCGGTTTGGTGACCGCCGGCGGATGGGCCCGCAACGCCTGGCGCTGCCGGGAAGTGATCATGTTCAGTTCCTGCATCCGCTTGAGGACCACGTCCCGCCGTCCCGTGATATTGGCGGCTTTTCCCAACGGATTGTAACGGGCCGGATTTTTCTGCACGCCGGCCAACATCGCGCATTCGGCATCGCTCAACTCCTCCGGGTTTTTGTCGAAATAAAGCCGCGAGGCCTGGGCAATGCCCCAGGCGCCGTTGCCATAGTAGATCTCGTTGAAATACATCTCCAGGATCTGCTTCTTGCTGTATTTCTGTTCAAATTCCATTGCCAGGCGGGCTTCCTCGAACTTTCTTTCGAAGGTTTTCTCGCCGGACAGATATCTGTTTTTGATCAACTGCTGGGTAATGGTCGAACCACCTTCAGCCAGTCTCCCCTTGACCACATCCTTGACCAGCGCCCGGGCGATCCCGCGCATGTCGATCCCGCCATGTTCGTAGAAACGGGTGTCTTCCACCGCCACCACCGCTTTTTGCAGGAAGGCCGGGATACGTTCGATCGGAACCCAGTATCTCTTTTCCGGCAGGATTCGGCCGACAAAGCGCTTGTGGTTGTCAAAAACCTTGATGGAGGCGTAGCCGGCAGGCAGGATGGGAAATGTGGCAAAGTTTTCCTGGGCGGGTGTTGCCGAGACCATGGTAACGAGCAGCAAAAGTGCCAGCAGGATTGAACAGGGTAATAATCTATGATTGGAGTAAATCAGAAAACGCACGGTTTTTCTTTCCGTTTCCGTTACAGAAACTCTTCGAAGTAATCCAGGTCCTTGTGAAAGGTTTCTTCCAGCCGCCAGAGCGAATAGAGGGCGATGGCCAGACAGAGTGAACCAACCATGATCGCTCCGGTTTGCAGGCTGTAACCCTTCCGGAAAAACTGGAACAGCATGGTGATGGGAACCACCATGCCCCGGACGAAATTGGGCACCGTGGTTGCCACGGTGGCGCGCAGGTTGGTCCCGAACTGTTCGGCGGCAATCGTAACGAAGATGGCCCAGTATCCGCTGCCGAATCCGAGAAACGCGCAGATCGTGTAAAAATGCGCCGGAGTGACCCCGGAAGCAAGGAAATACCAACCGATGCCGGCTATTGTGATCAACAGGAATATGCCGACCACTTTTCGCCTGCTGCGCAGGAACTGGCTGAGCAGGCCGCTGGCCAGATCGCCGAACACCAGTCCCAGGTAACAGAACATGACCGCATTTCCGGCGGCAACCGTGCCGGTTACGCCCAGGGATTTGGCGAATTCCGGCGAAAAGGTGATCAGCACCCCGACCACGAACCAGGTCGGTATCCCGATCAGGATCGAATTGAGATAACGGCCGAACCGTTTACGATCGGTGAACAGGGATATGAAATTACCCTTGCTGACCGTGGCGCTTTCCATCTGCCGAAACATGCCGGATTCTGCCACCTTGAGCCTGGTGATAAGCAGGAGCAGTCCCAGGACTCCCCCGATAAAGAACGCGTTGCGCCAGTCGAAAGCCTTGGCCACGAAGTTGGCCAGTATGGCGCCGGATACCCCCACCGAGGCGACGATCATGGTGCCATAGCCCCGCACGCTCTGGTGCAGCATCTCGGCCACCAGCGTGATCCCCGCTCCCAGTTCCCCCGCCAGGCCGACCCCGGCTACAAAGCGGAGCAGGGCGTAGGCCGGCAACGAAGTAGCCATGCCGTTCAACAGGTTGGCAATGGAGTAGATGAAGATCGAGGCGAACATGATCTTGAGCCGCCCCTTGCGATCCCCCAGGATTCCCCAGAGCACTCCTCCCACCAGCATGCCGGCCATCTGCATGTTGAGCAGGAACACACCCTGGTCGATCAGCTCTTGCCCCTGCAGGCCCAGAGCCTTGAGGCTCGGCACCCGCACTATGCTGAACAACACCAGGTCGTAGATATCCACAAAGTATCCGAGAGCGGCGACGATCACCGGCAGGGAAATAATCGAACAGCTGGAAATTGTCTGCTTCTGTTGCATGAATGACCTCGTATGCCGGAGGAATCAACGTGTCTCAACCATGTCAGGGTGCAGGATAGGCAAAGAATGGCGGAAAGTCAAACCGGACGGCATGTGTATGCAGCGTTTCATCGCTGAAAACTGGCCGCCCGCCAGCAGGTGATATGGCTCCTGATGAGGATAATTGTATACATTTCCGGGTTTTTTACCGTAAAAACTTTACACATGAGTAATGATGGTATAATCGTATAAATACTTGTTAATTTGATGCATTGTCATGAAAGAGGGGCAAACCATGAACAAGATAGCATTGATTGCATGCCTGCCTTTGATTGCCGGCCTGAATATGAACGGCAATGTGTCGGCGGCGGATCTGCCGCTTGCCCCATCTGATCCGGTTATGGCACAGAACAGTCTTTCCGACAAAAAAGAGTTGTTGATGTTCTTCGAGGAGCAGGACCTGGTTACAGCCACCAAGCGCCACACCACGCTGCGTAAGGCTCCTGCCATAGCCACGATCATTACCGCCGACGAGATCAGGAACATGGGGGCGCGCAACCTGCTGGACGTGCTGAAGATGGTGCCGGGCCTGGGGGTCTCGATCAACGAAATTGGTCTTGGCATGATCGAAGTGCGCGGGGTCAGATCATTTGTGAGCGAAAAAATACTGGTCATGATCGATGGTCATTCCCTGAACAAGAACATTACCGGGAGCGCTTTTTTCACAATCAGCGAAATGCTCCCAATGGAAAACATACGCCAGGTGGAGGTGGTGCGGGGGCCCGGTTCGGCCCTTTACGGCAACAGCGCCTTTTTGGCCACCATCAACATCATCACCCGCAATGCAGTGGAGATCGACGGCCTGGAACTGAAGGCCGGTGGCGGTAGCTTCGACAGCTTCAAGGGTAACCTGGTCGGCGGTAAGGCTATTGGCGACAAGATGACGGTTTCCGGCAGCCTGGATCATTATCAGACCAAAGGCCCCAAGCTGACGGTTGAGGCAGATTCCCTGAGCGGCACCCCCTTTTCAAAGGCGCCGGGCACTCCCGGCCTTGATCTCAAACAGACGGACATTTTCCTGAAGATTGGATATGGTGACCTCTCTTTTCGCGGTGGATATCGAACATTAAATAAGGATTTATTCATCGGTTTCGGGTCTGCCCTCACCGACAACAATTACGTTGATTACGACATCTACTGGGGAGAAGTGGCCCATGATCTGCGCCTTGCTGATGGGCTCTCCTTGAATCTGAAGCTCTATTACGATCATATTGAACAGAGCACGAACGTTAAAATATACCCGAACGGCTACGCTTTAACCATACCGACGGTTCCGCCAACGGTATACACCTACACCAACGGCATGATCGGCAGGCCGCTGTTCAAGAATCGTACCTTGGGTGGTGAACTGCAGCTGAATTGGGACGTGTTCACGGGGAATCATTTGATTGCCGGGGTCTCTTTTGAGGAGTTGCGGCAGTATGATGTCAAACAACTGGCCAACTTCAACCCCCTGACCGGCACTCCTCTCGCTTCCGTGCAGGAGGTTGCCAACTGGAACAGGGATACAGCCCGCCAAATCTGGGCTCTCTACCTGCAGGACGAATGGCAGCTGCCTGCCCAAGTGAATCTGACAGCCGGTCTGCGCTATGACCATTACAGCGATTTCGGCGATACCGTCAACCCACGCGTTGGCCTGGTTTGGAGTTTGCTTGATAACACCGAACTGAAGCTGCTCTACGGGCAAGCCTTCCGGGCGCCTAATTTTCAGGAACTCTACAACATCAACAACCCTGCACAGCTCGGCAACCCTAATCTCAAGCCGGAGCGGATTGAGACCTATGAGGCTGGTCTGGCCTGGCACCTCAACCGTTTCTTTGCAGCCGAACTGAATTACTTTTACAGCATGATCGACGACCAGATCGACGTGAACCCGACAACGGCCCCAGCACCTACCTATGCCAATATCCGCCAGTCCGAGACTCAGGGGATCGAACTGGGAGTGAACGGTTCCTGCGAGGCCGGCCTGAACTGGAAGCTGCACTACACCTGGCAGGACCCGCGTAACGCTGATACCGGCGGACGTCTTCCGTATGTTCCGTCGCACCGTGCTTCTGGTAGTATCAACTATGCCCCGGTAAAATATCTGAATCTGCACACCGACCTGCTCTGGACCGGTCCGCGCCCGCGAGACAAAGGGGACAGCCGTCCGGAGATGCCAGCATATGCCACCGTCGATCTGGCCGTGACATTCAGGAACTTCTACAAAACCATGGAGATTCAGGCCACCGTGCGAAATCTTTTCGATGAACGCTACAAGGACCCGGATACTTCCGGAGGAAATGTCAACATTGCAGGTACAGGGCCGAAAGTTCCCGGAGATTTTCCCCGGGAAGGTATTTCCGGGTTTGTGACCGCATCGTACAAATTTTAATCAATTTCATAATCCAGCTTTCCTTTGCGTTATCTTGGGCTTTGAGGTAAATTCATTTCTTTTTTTTAAGAAAGTCCGGCCGAAAAATGCCTGTTGCAGCATTTCAACTTATTTTAGGAATCCCGTTGGTGAAAGTCTTCTTTTTACATAGATGCTTCCGTTTGCTCTTTTGCCGATATCCACTTGTCGCTGTGCCGTTGTTTATTTTCCTGTTGTTGCTCTCATCTCCGGCCTGGGCCGCAAAAGTTCTGATAGTAGGAGATATTCAATACGCGCTGGTGGCCGATGTGGCTGCGGAGATCCAGTCGGCGGTGCGGGCGCAGGTCAGGGAATACGCGACTTCAGAAGTCAAGGGGCGTCTCGGTGCGGTAGTTGAACGTGAGAATGCGCAGGTCGTGGTTGCGCTGGGCATGGACGCGCTGGGCGAAGCGCTGCGTCTGCCCCCGTCGATCTCCGTGGTATATGGCCTTGTCATCGTACCTCCAAGGAGCGGCAGGCCAAACGTTACCGGAGTTTACATGTCTCCGCCGGTCAGCGAATATGTCTCGACTATCCGGCGCTACCTTCCCGGGATAACCAGGCTTACGGTGTTGGGGAGCCAGGACATGATCAGGAGCCTGTTTGCCGGCGACTCTGCCCTGGTTGCCACTTATCACGTCAGCAATTCATCCGAACTGGTCAATGCCGTCAGTCGGATTACCGATTCCAGAGCGTTTTTGCTGCTGCCGGATGCCAATCTGCTGACCGCCCAGGTCATGTCCAGTGTCTATCTGCACTCATTCAGGAAAAATATCCCGGTGCTCGGCATCTCGGAAGCAAATGTCAAGCAGGGGTCGCTGTTTGCATTCGTGTTTGAACCCAAAGCGGTCAGTCGCCAGATTGGTGAGAAGGTGCAGACTATTCTGAATGGAATGGAAGCCGGAGAAATTTCCGCGTCTCCTCCCAGGAAATACAACCTGTTTATCAACGGCAACACGGCCAGGAAAATGGGGATCAATCTCCCCGATGAGATGTTGAAGAAAGCAAAGAAGGTCTATTGATGAAACCCGTATTGCCCATTAGCGATATAAATATGAATAATGCAAATCCGGCGTCCGAGCCGCCGCGGAACGGGTTGACAGGCCGCCTGAAAGCGCTGATACCGCTGACTTTCAGGGGGCAGGCGCTGCTGTTTCTTTTTCCGCTGATAGTTATTATTTCAGCTGTTTACACGATCGAATCGGTCCATACCGAAAGACAGATCCTGAGAAAAGAGATCCTGAAAAAAGGGGAGACCATCGCCACCATTGCAGCCCGGAATTCGGAACTGCCACTGCTTTCCGAGAATTTTGAACAGTTGAGGGGAGCGGCCCTTTCGGTGATGGCAATTACAGATGTCGCTTTCGTCGAGTTTCTTGACAAACATTCCAAGGTGTTGCTGCACGAAGGCATAAAACACAACCGTAAAGCTACCACATCGATTGATTCCGGCAAGATGACCGGATTTTATGAACATGGCGATGTTTTCGAGTTCATTGTCCCGGTCATCAGCGTCAAGGCCGCCGAGGAGCTTTTCCTGCTGGAGGGTATCGGTTCCGCACCGACTGTCAGGGAACAGGTCGGTTGGGTGCGTATCGGCTTGTCCAAGGAGGTGATGAGCAGATCCGGACATGAGATCGTGGTGCGAGGTGCTATCCTGGCCGTACTGTTTTCAGCGGCCGGAACTCTGCTGTTATACCTGTTCATTACCGTTTTTACCCGCCCTCTGTATACCTTGATCAACGCGGTCAAGGAGGTGCGGGATGGGGAGCACTCCGAAGTGAAGGTTCTCTCTCCCAAAAGTGAAATCGGACGACTTTCCTCGGAATTCAACAGAATGAGTTGTGCAATCAAGAAACGTGAGGAAGAGCTTCAGGAAAATGTGCTGGAGCTTGAAATGACTCAGAACGAACTTCAGGAAAACGTGCTGGAACTCGAGATGACCCAGAATGAACTTCAGGAGAATGTTCAGGAACTGGAAATGCAGATTGAGGCTCGCGAAGTGGCCGAACTGGAACTGATAAGGTATCGCGATCATCTTGAGGAACTGGTTGCGGTGCGGACAACAGAACTTACGGTTGCCAAGGAACAGGCCGAGTCGGCCAGTCGCGCCAAGAGTGACTTTCTCGCCAGTATGAGTCATGAACTGCGCACACCGCTGAATGCGATCCTCGGTTATGCCCAGATTCTGATACATGACGAGAATCTTTCCGATATCCATCGTCAGCAGTTGGGAATCATGCGCGGCAGCGGTGAACACCTGCTGACATTGATCAACGACATACTGGAGGTGGGCAAGATCGAGGCGTCCAAGATGGAAGTCGAGAGCCTGGTTTTCGATCTGCCCGCTCTTCTGCGGCAGGTATTCAACCTGACCAAGTTGCATGCCGAAGAAAAGGAACTGCAATTTGAATATGAAGTCGACAGCCAGCTACCGACTTACGTGCGGGGTGATGAACGCAAGCTGCGCCAGATACTGCTGAACCTGCTCAGTAACGCGGTAAAATACACCCGCAGGGGCGGGGTTACGCTGCGGGTGAACTATGATCCGACGGGTGCCGGGCTGTTCCGTTGCGAGGTGGTGGACAGCGGGATCGGGATTCCCTCCGACAAACTGGAGGCAATCTTTGAGCCGTTTACGCAACTGGTGCATGACCGACAGGTCAGGGAAGGCACCGGCCTGGGACTGAACATCACCAAGCGCCTGCTGGAGCTGATGCATGGCAGGATCTGGGTTGAAAGCATCCCTGGCAAGGGGAGTACCTTCCGGATAGAGGTTGAGTTACCGGCCCTGGTGGATGATGAGGTTGCGCTGGAGAAAACCGATTGCCATGTTACCGGCTATTCCGGCCAACGAAAAAGAATTCTGGTGGTTGACGACAATGTCAGCAATACCTCGATGCTGATTTCACTGCTGGAACCTTTGGGGTTTGATCTGAATACCGCCCAGAACGGCCGGGAGGCTTTGCAGCGTGCGGAACAACAACATCCCGACCTGGTGCTGCTGGATCTGGTGATGCCGGAAATGAACGGTCTCGAAGCGGCAAGGTTGATGAGGGCAAACCGGGAATTGGCCGGTATCAGGATCATCGGCGCCTCGGCTACCGTCACCGATGTTGCCTACAAAGAGTCTTTCGTGGCCATTTGTGACGATTTTGTGACCAAACCGATTCGTGTGGATCTGCTGTTGGAAAAGATCGGCAGTCTGCTCGGGATAGAGTGGGATAGCTCTTTGCCGGAAAATGTTGGTGTTCAGTGCATCCGGACCGTTACGAACCGTGAAGAGGCTTTGGTGGCCCCACCCACGGCGGAAATCGAAGAGCTGCATGAACTGGCCTTGATGGGCGACATGCAGAAAATTGAGAAATGGGCCACCGATCTGGAAGCCAGGGATCATGCATACGGCTGTTTCACCGGAAAACTGCTTGAACTGGCGGCGGGATTCAAGACCAAGGCCATTCTGGCGCTGGTGGAACAGTATAGAGGAGACAGGAAATGATTGCTGATGTGATTCCGGTTATGTCAAATGGGCACAAACCCGTTATCCTGACGGTCGATGACGATCCCAACAATCTGTCCGTAGTGCGCGACTGTCTTGTCGGCTGCAACTATACCATCCTGGTGGCGGAGGATGGTGAAAGCGCCGTCCAAAGAGCCGACTATGCCAGGCCCGACCTGATCCTGCTCGACATAATGATGCCGGGGATCGACGGTTATGAGACCTGCCGCAGATTGAAAACTCTGGAGAGCACCAGGGAAATCCCGGTGATATTCATGACCGCGCTGGCCGAAACCGGACACAAGGTGAAAGGCCTTGAGGTGGGGGGAGTGGACTATATCACCAAGCCTTTTCAGCGGGAGGAATTACTGGCCCGTATTTCCGTGCATCTGCATACTCGCGAATTGACCAGAAGACTTCGGGATGCGAATGAACTGTTGGAAACCAGGGTCGAGGAACGGACCGCGGAACTGGCGCAGACTATTGATGCATTGCATGATGAAATCATGGAACGCAAGCGGGCCGAGGAAGAGCGGGTGCGTCTGGCACGGGCTATCGAGCAGGCTGCCGAGGCGATTTTCATGTCCGATGCTCAGTGGGTCATCACCTATGTGAATCCCGCATTCGAGCGAATGACCGGCTATAGCAGGGATGAGATTATCGGAAAGCACACCAGGATTCTCAAGAGCCATACCCATGAAACAGGTTATTACCATCAGATTCGTGAAACACTGGGCAGCGACAATGTCTGGTCGGGGCGCCTTACTACCAGGAAAAAAGACAGCTCTTTTTTTGAGGCTGATACTACCGTTTCCGCCGTTAAGGATTCAAAAGGCGCCATAATCAACTATGTAAGCATACTGCGGGATGTCACTCACGAACTGAAACTGGAACGTGAACTGCGCCAGTCGCAGAAGATGGAGGCGATTGGCACGCTGGCCGGTGGAATAGCCCATGACTTCAATAATATTCTGACGGCGGTGATCGGTTATACCGAGCTGGCCCAGCATAAGCTGGCAAAGGACGATGCCGCGGCGCGCGATCTGGAGCGGGTCCAGGAGGCCAGCTCACGCGCCAAGGATCTGGTTAACAGGATTCTGACCTTCAGCCGACAGAGCGAGTATGAGCGAAAACCGGTTCAAGTGGCAGCCGTGATCGACGAGGTCTTGAGTCTGCTGCGTTCCACCATTCCAAGCACTGTCGAGATACACCGTCACATTAACACGGCTACGAATGGGGACACTGTTCTGGCCGATCCGACCCAACTCCATCAGGTGTTGATGAACCTGGGCACCAATGCGGCTCATGCCATGCGTTCCCATGGTGGCATTTTGAGCGTGTCCCTGTCGGATTACGATGCTGACGCAGCGTTTGTATCACTTTATCCAGATCTGGCGCCGGGACCGTTTGTGCGGCTTACGGTCAATGACACCGGCCATGGCATGGAAGCCTCTGTAAGGGAACGGATTTTTGATCCTTATTTCACGACCAAGAAGGTGGGTGAAGGCACTGGAATGGGGCTGTCGGTGGTGCAGGGAATAATCAAGAACCATGGCGGCGCCATCAGTGTCTTCAGCGAGCCGGGACAGGGAACCACCTTTAATGTTTTTCTGCCGAAGATCGTCGATGAGATAACGCGTGATGTTAATTCGAAAGAAGCATCGTTCCGCGGAACGGAGCGGATCCTCTTTGTGGATGACGAAAAAGTGCTGGTGGATTTGGGGCAGTACCTGCTCCAGGAACTGGGATACCGGGTTACCACTGAAACGAGCAGCCTGGAGGCGCTGAAATGTTTCCACGCCAATCCGGATGCGTTTGATCTGGTGATTACCGACATGACCATGCCCGGATTGACCGGCAGGGAGCTGGCCCGGCAGCTGTTGTCGATCCGTCCGGATATTCCGATTATCATGTGTTCCGGGTTCACCGAGTTCATTAATTCGACTGAGGCCAGGGAAGCCGGTATTCGGGACTTTTTCATGAAACCGTATGTGGCCAGCACCATGGCCAAAACCATTCGCAAGGTTCTTTAGAAGGACAGCCGGTTGGAGTTCCTTTTAAACCTCGCTTCAGATTTTCACTGCAGGAACCGCAACCTGCCCCTTATTCTTCCTCCTTACCGGAACAATTGTCGCCCCCAGTCATTTTGTCATACCACCCCCAGGGGTTTTTGCGTTTGATCCAGACCGGTATCACGAACAGCAGCACCACCAGCGCAAGCCCCAGTGAAATCTGCAGCAGGATGCCCCCGGTGAAAAAACTCTTGCCATAGTAGTTGAGGATGATGGTGCCGGGCGTCATTCCTGCCAGCGTGCTCAGAGCGAAGGAACGCAGTGTCATTCGGGTCAATCCGGCCCCGTAGCTGACCAGGGCGAACGAAAATACCGGCTCCAGGCGGGCAACGAGGACTATACAGGCCAACTGGCGTCGGGCGATGCGGTTACTGAAGGTGATGTCGCGCCGCAGGAGCCGGGTGATCGCCTCGCGTCCCAGGCTGCGGGCCAGGAGAAAACAGGCGATGGCGCCCGCCTCGGACCCCAGCAGCGCATAGACCGTGCCCCAGAAGGGGCCGAACAGCATGCCGCCGGCGATGTCCAGCGGCGCATTGGGAACCACTGTCACCACGATGGCGATCACACGCAGAAGCATGTACACGAGCGGCGCCAGCCAACCGGCCTGTTGCAGGAAACCTTCGATCCAGGCCGGATCGAACAGCTCCTGCGGGGTTTTGCGCCAGACGATTACAGCCAGCGCCACCAGCAGCACCACCAGGAGTGCCGCCTTGCCGACTTCCAGGATTTTGTGCTTGTCAGACGGATACATCTTCCACCCGGATGCGGGGCCGTCCCCGACTGTGATTGGTAAAGTGACGTTTGCAACTATACCACTTGAGAAACAGTATGGCATAAGTTTAATCAGGCAGCAGCATCTGCTTACGTATCTATCCCTTGACCGGAATACAAGTCGGACTTATATTTTTACCGCTGCACATCTATCAACGAGAGGTGAACTGACATGGCAATGGACGTGGTTGATTATGAAATCTTCGGTTCCGAGATGCAGTATGTGGAGGTGGAGCTGGATCCGGGCGAGGCCGCCGTGGGCGAGGCCGGCGTGATGATGTACATGCAGTCCGGCATCCAGATGGATACGGTTTTCGGCGATGGTTCCCAGCAGCAGGGCGGTTTCATGGGCAAACTGATGGGAGCTGGCAAGCGGCTGCTGACGGGAGAGAGCCTGTTTACCACCGTATTCCATAACGAGAGCAGCGGCAAACGGCGGGTTGCCTTTGCGGCCCCCTATCCGGGGAAGATCATCCCGGTCCATCTGTCCGATATCGGCGGCACCCTGATCTGCCAGAAGGACTCTTTTCTCTGCGCCGCCAAGGGGGTCTCGCTCGGTATTGCCTTCCAGAAAAAACTGGGGGTGGGGCTGTTCGGCGGTGAGGGGTTCATCATGCAGAAATTGGAGGGTGACGGCATGGCCTTCGTGCATGCCGGAGGTACCCTGAAGGAGCTGGTGCTGGCGCCCGGTGAATCGCTGCGGGTCGATACCGGCTGCGTCGTGGCCTTTCAGCCGTCGGTCGATTTCGACATCCAGTTCGTCGGCAAGATCAAGTCGGCCATCTTCGGCGGTGAGGGGCTCTTCTTCGCCACCCTGACCGGTCCCGGCAAAGTCTGGCTGCAGTCCCTGCCACTGTCGCGCCTGGCCAACCGCATCATCCTCTCGGCCCCCGCCGCCGGCGGGCGTTCCGCCGACCAGGGCTCACTGCTGGGAGCCGGTGTGCTGGGTGGTCTGCTGGGCGGCAATGACTGAGCAAACGTTTGAGGGACGGCTCTTCGGGCCGGGGTTGCCGGGAGCCGGAGCCGAGGCCGTGGGGAGTTGGGACGGGCAGGGGCGCTTGCGCGTAGTTGTGGAAGTAACGCCACGCACCGAACTGCTGGCCGAGAACCCGGCCATTGCCGCGGCCGGCTTCAACGCCGCCTCGCTGCGGATTACCTGGGATGGTGATGCCGGCGCTTATGCCTTTGTGATCGAGAAGGATGCCGCCCTCACTGCCTGCGGCGTTTCGGCCCCTTCCGGCATCGCTGGCCGCATCTTGTCCGCCAGAGGGGCGCGGGGACGCCTGGAGAGGCGTTTCAGGTTCGGCGGAGTGCTACTGGCGCTGTTCCTGGCGCTGCCGCTGATATTGATCGGCGTTTTCCTGTTGAACTCCGACCGTGTTGCCGACTGGGCGGTCAAACGCATCCCGCACGAGCAGGAGGCCCGGCTGGGCGACCTGGTCCTGGCCCAGACCCGCCTGCGGATGAAGATCCTGGACAGCGGTCCGGCCGTTGACGCGGTCAGCGCCATTGGAAGCAAGCTCACGACCGGATCGCTCCACCGCTACCGCTGGTTCGTTGCCGATCGTCCCGATGTCAATGCCTTTGCCGCTCCCGGCGGAGTGGTGGTCGTCTTCAGCGGCCTGATCCGCTCCGCCGGGTCGGCCGAGGAGCTTGCCGGTGTTCTCGCGCACGAGGTGGCCCATGCCGAACTGCGCCACAGCCTGAGGGGCATGGTCAAAAGCCTCGGACTGCGCGCGCTGGTCTCGCTGCTGACCGGAGATGCTTCCGGCGGCGTCTTTGCCGACGCGGCCACCAGGCTGACCGAACTGCGCTTTTCGCGCGAGGCGGAACGCGAGGCCGATGACGAGGGGCTGCGGCGACTGGTCAAGGCCCACATCGACCCGAACGGAATGCTCCGTTTCTACCGGAAGCTGGCCAGTGAAGGCCGGCCGTCTCCCCCGCCGCTCCTCTCGACCCATCCGGCAACCGGAGAACGCCTTGAACGTCTGCGCCGTGAAGTGGCCGGACTCAAACAAAAATGGGTGCCGCTTCCAATTGATCTCACTTCGCTGAAATAAAGGCGGACCATGTGGACTCTTTTATGTTTCAGTGACAAAAACCTTTAATTTCTTTCGTAAAAAAGGCCTCCGTTTCCGTAGGCCTTTTCATTTTCAGATGGATTGTTGAAAAACGTTACTTTCCGGACCTTTTTCTCCAGAGAGCGAAACCGCCAAGTCCGGCACCGAGTAGTATCAATGTTGAAGGTTCCGGCACAGGAGAGGGGATAGCGACAATGTAATCCTGATAGCCTGAACCGTAACCTGATGGAACGTTGCCGGGGCTTACGGCTAGTGAGTAACGGCTGAGGTCGAATGCGCCGGTGTTTATACTGGCCAATAATCCATTTACGGTGCTTTCCAAAGCTGGATTGGGATTGTTCCAGGTGAAGTCAGTCCCCATGACTGTTTCCCAGATTGCTACCTGAACGGCGGCTGCGTTTGATGAATTGCTCAGAGAGAACAGGTATGCCGCTCGCGCATACACTGAATTCGGGTCTATGGCTCGGAGGTCATATGCCTGTGTAGTTGTTGGCGCCCATGCAGGATCGACACAGAAGCCGTTGACGACGTCTGCCCCGTTGATTTTGAGCTGATAGTATCCTGCCAGGACATTATATGTGCCATTGATCGGAGACCCGAAAGTCCCGTTTATGACCACTGAGTTATTAACACCTACTTCGTTTAGAGTAATCGGTATTGCAAAGGCGATTCCGGACATGGTCACTATCGAAACCAGAACAATGACAGACAATAGACGTTTCATAAAAAATCCTCCAATGTGCAAAATTTAGCATTTGCAGGATAAAAGCATGAAGTGTGCCGTAGTAAACATGGCCGGAAATTCTCAAGGTAACTATCTGATAGGATAGGAAATAAGATTGGATAAAAGTGTTCGTTCCCGATGGGTTACGGGGTTGATTGAAGTTGTGTAAAGAATGTCGACAGTATTGTTGTCCCCATAAACCCTGTTATGTGGGCGAGGATTCAGCTGCAATTTACTATTCTAATAGAAAGCTTTCTCAAGTTCGAACATCTCCCGGCAGCAGAGCGGGCTGCCGCCGGATATAGTTACTACCACCAGCGCCAGAGCGCCAGGATCAGTACGATCAGAAAGACGTTCACCAGGTTCATGTAGGCCATGAAGAAGAATACCCGCTCGTGGAGCGGCGACGGGCGTTTGACCCCGCTTACCAGATGTCCCACCACCGGCAGCTTTTCCAGCAGTTCGGCGCCGTGGGGCGCCTGGGACAGCACCTGGCTCAGGTCGCACCCGGCCTGGTGCCTGCCCATGTGATTGCCCTGCTTCCATAAGCGGCTCTGTCCGGCATCGTAGATCGTTCCACGGTAGGCGAACAGGGCCGGCCGCCCCTCCTTGCCGTCGCAAAGGCCAAGTTCTTCGATGCTCATCTCCCCGCCGAGGACCGGTTGCGCCTCTCCGCTACTCTTCCTCCTCAATCGCGGTCCGATCACGGTAACCACGAAGGCGGCCGAGGTGACCATCACCAGGTAGAGGGAAATTTTCACCAGCAGCAGGATGCCGAAGCGGGACTGCAACAGCAGTTCGGGAGAGTCGATCCGAAAACGGGTCAGGATGACGCCGGTGATGCCCATTACCACCATGGAGGCGATGCCGACCCGCATTTCTCCGCGCGGCAGCCCGCTGGATGCATAGGCCGGCTTGAGCACCAGGTGGACGTAGAGAATGGTGCCGAACCAGAGGAAGGCGGTGATCATGTGCAGGTAGCCGACGGCAAAGCGGAATGCCTTGGCGGTTGCCGACAGGGGCGGCTTGGGTGTGGTTTTTGTGAGAGTGTCGCCAAACTCACGGCCGGCTTTGGTGAGTTCGCCTCCGCCGGCAGGATCAACATGGCAGGCGGCGCAGTCGCGGCCGGTTTGGTTGGCATATTCCTCGGTGGCAACTGCCGTCAGCGGACAGGCCAGCGTCAGGATCAATACAAGCTGGATCAGTAGTCTGTTCATGGGATTGATATAGCGAGTGTCCGGCCGGATGTCAACGGTTGTGCGCTCCGGACCTGCGGGGCAGTCGCCTGGAAGATGGCGCCGGCCGGCTTGCGGGGTGGTGCGGCGCCTGTTTTTAATGTTTGCAGCAGGCCAGTAAGAGACTAAAATGGTCTTGTACTCAGGATTCTATCCTGATCGCACTATCGATTAGTCCGGAGGTGTTACCATGACATCATTTATGTCTAAATACAGTGCGCAATGTTATGCGCTGATGCGGATCGTGGCCGGCTTCCTGTTTCTGTGGCACGGCTGCCAGAAACTGTTCGATTTTCCGGTCGGCATGCCGCCCGGCGTTCCAGCCTTCATCACCTATGTTGCCGGGCCGATCGAGCTGATCGGCGGCATCCTGGTGATGATCGGCCTGTTCACGCACTGGACGGCCTTCATAACCAGTGGTCTGATGGCATTCGCCTACTGGATCGGGCATGGAACCAAGGCGCTGCTGCCGCTCCAGAATAATGGTGAGCTGGCGGCACTGTACTGCTTCGTATTCCTGTTCATCGCCGCGCAGGGGGGCGGCATCTGGAGCGTTGACTCTCTGAGGGCTGGCGGCAGCCCCGGCGGTCCGGGCAAGCGGTGACGGGAGAGATGAGAGAAACTGAAGATGATATTCAAGGGTAGGGGCGGCCGGATGGCCGCCCCTTTGTTACGGGTTACATCGGCAGATAGGTGATTACCGAAAACATGACTCCCTGCGGGTCCATCAGTGCGGCGAAACGCCCGACATTCGGAATGTCGGTGGGAGGCATCAGCACCTTGCCCCCCAGTTCTTCGGCCTTGCGGGCGGTGGCGTCCACATCGTCAACCGTGATGTAAATCCCCCACTGTGGTTTTATTTCGCCGTCGCAGCATTGATTCGACATGATCCCGGCCACCCGTTCCTCGCCGACTTTTGCCAGGGTATAGGACATCCCCTCCACCGGGGCCAGTTCGGTGGTCCAACCCAGGAGTGCCGTATAAAATTGTATGGCCCCATCCACGTCGGTGGTGGCAAGTTCGGCCCAACTGAAAGCGCCTTGTTTAGATATATCTGACATGGTTGATTCCCCTTTCGTGGCTATTGAGCGATTATCTCGCATATCCTCATTTTAGACTTCCTCCCGGCGTGTGCCAATAAATAAAATCAGGGGCTTCCGCCCCTGCCGACGCGACTGGAATTGAAAAAAAGCCGCTTTCCTGGTTTTTGGACAATTCCGCTTTTGGCAGTATTTTCCCGTGATCGCTCGCAGGGAGAGGGAGTATAATTTAGGTAGAAGTAGTAGATCAGAACGTTTGAACACGACTGACTGAAAAGGGAGGTGCCTCCATGAAAATCATGACTGTTGGAACCATGATGCCTCGTCGCCGCACAAGCATTGCCATGAAAACGTTATTGGGCAAAATGCATCGCATGATGATGAACCACAATGTGCATGTCATCACCCATCACGGAAAAACGATGTTGGGCCGCAAGGGGCGCAAGGCCTGAAATGCTGATTGCGGAATTTCAAACCCTGCCATTCATGAAAGCCGGCTCCATGTATTCACTCATGGCGGTTGACTCGACGGAGGATGTCTTATATATTTGTCCCCGCATTTCAAGCAAGGATAACCGATAAGACTAAACCGCCCGCGAGGGTGGGGCGGAAAGCCCATTGGGTCTCACCGAGACAGCCGGGATGCCGAAGTATCACAGCCGGCATCCCGGTTTTTTTATATCGGTATGCCGGATCCAATACGAAAGGGAGATGAAAATGAACAGGAGCATGAATCTGAAGAAGCTGGCTATCGGTGGTGTTGTCTGCGTGCTGGGCATGGCGGGTATCGTTTCGCCATCCAACGGGGCTGTCGGGGTCGATGTCAGCACCCCCAACGTACGGGTGCAAGTCGGTACCCCCGCACCACCACCTCCGCCGCAAGTGACCGTGATAGAGCGCGAGCGAGTGATCGTCAGGGAAAAAGAGCGGAACCACGACCAGGGAAAACACAAGGGGCACTACAAGAAGAATAAGAAACATAAGAAACACGATCATTGACGGTTTGAACGTTTTAAAAATAATCAAACCTGACGGGTATCGGGCAGCCTTCTTCAAGGCTGCTCTTTTTTATTGACGGATCGGGTAGCAGCTCCGGATGCCGCAGAAATCAGTTTCCAATCTTACGCTGACTTGGTTTATCTGCTTTCAATGGGAAGAGGCCACTAAAATATCGACGCAGAAACAGTCTGATTTTTCTGGTTTTGCTCACGGTGTTGATTGTTGTAGTCATCTATATAAACAACAGATGACAATGGATGTTAGAAATATATAGCCTTGACATTATATAGTGTGTAAACTATTTTTTTCTTAAGGAAAGAAGTATGGCGTGGAAAATATTAACGGTTGAATGCTTCGATGAATGGTTTCTGGGCTTGGATGCTTCGGAGCAGCAAGATGTGCTGGCCTCCTTATTGGTGCTTGAACAATACGGCCCTACTCTAGGCAGGCCACATGTTGATAGTCTCAAAGGAACTGACCAGGTAAAGAACCTGAAAGAACTTCGCGTACAACACAAAGGCAAACCGTATCGGGTCTTTTTCGCCTTTGATCCTCTCCGCCAAGCCGTGATGCTGTGTGGTGGTGACAAGACCGGAAATAAACATTTTTACAAAACTATGATCCCTGTTGCAGAGCGTGAATTCCTTAATTATCTGCAAGAACTGGAGTAAGTTATGGCAAAGCAACTTTCGGAATTAATTAAAAAAATAGACCCTGCTGTGGTGGCGGCAGCACGTGTTCAGGCAGATCAGGAAATTTTTGAACTTCGTCTTGCACAATTACGTCAAACAGTGGAGATGTCGCAACATGATTTGGCGACTGCACTTGGAATATCGCAACCCTCCGTTGCCAATCTGGAAAAACGCGGTTACGAAGTGAAAATCTCTTCTCTCAAACGGTACATTGAGGCGCTTGGCGGTAAACTGTCTCTGGATGTAGAGCTGTCTGATGGCCGGCATATTGGTATAAACGTTTAGCGCTGATTTCCTTGCAAATGAAGAAGACAGGTTAATAGGTCGTATGCTCAGGTCATTCGATGTATCCATACGTTGGGAAATATGCCAGCTGTATCTGCTGCTCATCTTTGTCGGTTCATGGGTGGCGATGACCTGTAGCGCCTACAAAAGCAGGAAATCATCCGGAGAGACGTTGCGCAGCTTTTTGGACAGATGCTCGCTAAGCGACTATGTCGTCGGCACCAGGAGTGTGACAGGCCGGATCGGCATATGGTTTTGGGTATTTGTCATATCGTTGCTGTTATTTGTTGTGGCAAGCATTCAGGTCTTGTGCGGTAATTTTACTAACGCGGGGGTGAAATTTGATGGCGATCATCTCTGGCCGATTTTGTAGCAACTCATGATCATCCGCTGTACCAGGGTGCTTGCCGCTATACTGCCACCCTTTCTCTGACACTATCCTCCCCCTTATCCCCGATATATCTTGCCGGGAAATTGCCACGAAAGAATTTATCCTAAAAAAGGCATTTACTCACGCACCAAATGTAGGCGCTTCTAGGCGACGACGCAACGAACGCGATGAAATTCAAATACTTAAGAAGATTTGTGACCACACCAATCTGGTGAATGATATTATCGTTTAACTGCCTGATTTTACGTTGCGTCGTCGCTTGGATGCGCCTACTTTTGGTGCGTTCGTCGCGTGAAACTGCTTTTTCTAGACATAATGGCTGTCAGTAGAAAATAAGCGACCTGCCCCTTGTAAACGTGGGTTATGTTGTGAATGCGAAGTTCACCACACAGAGCCACAAACAAGGAGGCAGGTCATGAAAAATCGTATCACATTTGTTGGTCTTGATGTGCACAAAAACTCCATCGATGTTGCCCTTGCCGATTCCGGACGTGATGGGGAGGTCAGAAGCTACGGCACGATTGGCGGCGATCTTGATTCGCTTCACAAGGTCGTTCGCAAGTTACAAAGCACAGGTACTACGTTGCGTTTCGTCTATGAAGCCGGCCCCTGTGGTTATGAAATATATCGTTCTCTGACAAATCAAGGTTTCGACTGTATCGTGGTTGCTCCATCACTCATCCCAAAGAAAAGTGGTGATCGAATCAAGAATGACCGTCGCGATGCCCTGAATCTTGCCCGTCTTCACCGGGCAGGAGAACTGAAAGCAATCTATGTTCCTACTGAGTTTGATGAAGCCATGCGTGACCTGACCCGTGCCAGAGAAGATGCGGTCAAAGCACAAAGAGTGTCCCGTCAGACCCTGTTATCGTTTCTTCTGCGTCACGGACAGCGTTACAACGGTAAATCGAACTGGAGTCTGACTCACTATAACTGGCTGGCCGACATCAAGATGCCACACCCGGCACAGCAGATTGCTTTCCAGGAATACGTTCATGCCGTGAAGGAACAGACCGAACGGGTACATCGCCTTACAGGGCAGGTCCAGGAACTGGTGTCTTCCTGGAAGCTGGAACCGATGGTGAAAGCCTTGCAGGCTCTGCGCGGTGTTTCTCTGGTAGTTGCCTCGACCACTGTTGCCGAGCTTGGTGATCTTACCAGGTTCGACTCGGCAAAACAGTTGATGGCCTATTTGGGACTCGTTCCCAGTGAGCACTCCAGCGGCGCCACAGTTAGGCGAGGCGGCATCACCAAAACCGGCAACGGCCATGTTCGTAGAGTGCTTATTGAGGCAGCAGACTCCTACAAGCATCCGGCGCGAGAAACACGAACACTTCTGACGCGATTGAATGGTCTTCCACATGAAGTTCGGAAAATCGCCTGGAAAGCTCAGGTTCGTCTATGTGGTCGTTACCGAAAGCTGATGGCTCGAGGCAAATCCCGAAACAGCGTCGTAACGGCTACGGCCCGGGAACTCTCCGCGTTCATGTGGGCGATAGCCTGTGCGATTTTACCGGCTTCATAGTTTCAAAGAGCAACAAGTTCATTCAAGGAGGCCAGCGGGCCAATAACCGACAAACATCCCAGGACAGAGCCAGAGACGCGATCACGTTCAGGAGAACCCTCGATCATCCTATGTGAATAAGGCGCAAGCCGAACTTCCGCTTTTAGAGCGAGGCAGCTCCGCGACGAAGCCAAGTCATGCGGTACCCAACCCGCGTATATCAGAGTGATCAAACGTCGCCACAGGATCCCGTCTCTGATTGTGTCCTGGGAAACATACTGAACAACAAAACCTTAAAAACAAGGGATGGATCTGTATTCCCTTATTGACTACTGACAGCCATATCAGGTTAAAAGATTCAAATGTTAATACGTCCTGGAATCCGCTTGAATCGGCGCCCTACTCGGCGTCCGTTACCTTGCCATCCACAAGCACCACCTTTACATCCCGGTACACCAGCACGGTCTTGCTTCCGAGCAGGATCTCCTTTTCCGGGGCTCCAAAAATGGCGACGACTTCATCCAGCGTCTGCCCGAGCCGGATGGTCCGGGTCGCTCTGCCATCGGGGGCGCGCCGCGCCTCTTCCTCTGTCCTGAACCAATGGGCGATATCGTTGATAACCTGCCTGGAACTGACCCCGGCCAGCCCACCGTCATACCGGAAGCGGGTGGTCGCCTGCAGTGGTGTCGGTCCTCTGGTGCCGCTGCCGGTCACGACAACGGTCTTGACGGTGAAGAGGTTCAGTTCCACGTAGTCATCTCCGCTCGATATGCCGTACAGATAGAGCTGGTCGCCCACCTTCAGAGAGCCGTCCAGGTTGCCCCCCAGCGGCAGCCCGCTCCCCCCGCTTGCGGTTATCCGGCCGCCGGCGATGACATTCGGCTTGA
This sequence comes from Deltaproteobacteria bacterium, assembly GCA_030654645.1. Classification (GTDB taxonomy): domain Bacteria; phylum Desulfobacterota; class Desulfuromonadia; order Geobacterales; family Pseudopelobacteraceae; genus JACRCG01. Next base: position 21,820 of record JAURXC010000378.1, read on the forward strand.
ACAGTGCCGAGGGCTTGTGTTTCCTGAGACCTTCCTCCTGTACGATCAACACGGAGCCGATCGCCTTGAAATCGCCGAAAAAGCCGGGAACCGTGTAGCGGTAGCGGGCTTCGAGTGCCGACTTGATCTCGTCCCTGGTAACGGCGAATGAGTTCACTGACGGGAGGAGAAGCAGCAGACTCAGGAATGCAAGAGAGTAACGGCAACGCATGGGAAAGCCCCCTTTTCGTTTAACGGGCAGAATGTCAGGAAATCGCACGACCCGCTCAGGTTTTCGGTTCGGTACGGGTAATCCTGGTGGCCAGGTTCAGGCCGAGCAGGTTGCGGGCCTCCACCATCGCATTAGTATAACCACCCTTGACGGCATCATGGATCACGTTGGGCTCCCCCTCTTCATCCCAGGGCCAGCCGGTCCGGACAATGGTAATCAGCAGTATCTCCAGCTCGTCGGCCTTCTTGGTCAGCTCGGCATATTCATTATCCAGTTCAGCCAGAAGTGACAGGTCTATTCCTTGCGCCTGCAGATTGTTTTTGAGTCGTGCCAGTACGTTCGGCATTGTGCCCTCCGGATAGCGGCGGGAATTCCAGAAGGACTCCCGGTCAGCTTGATTATTTTGTAAAGCGTGTATAGCAGATTTCAGCAAAAGGCTCCAACGCTGTCAGTGGAGCAGCAAAAAATCAAAAAGCAAAAGGCTGCTCCGGCAGCTTTCTCGCGGCGGCTGCCGCTTGAAGCGGCGGAGGAAAGGGACTTCTGGGCCCCTACGGCTTCGTGGCGGTAAAGATTGCCCGCAACGGCGCCGGGTGCCCCTCTGCTGTCTTCTCGTTGTCATCCGGATCAAGGAAATCCGCCAGCGACTCAAAGTGCATCCACTCCGTCGCGCGCTGCTCCTGACAGCTGGTGCGGGTGGCATCGACACAGGCAATATCCCTGAAGCCACAGCGCGTAAGCCAGAGGGTCAGCGCCTTGATGGAGGGGAGAAACCAGACATTGCGCATCTTGGCGTACCGTCCCGGCGGCATGAAGACCGTCTCTTCCCCACCTTCGACAATCAGGGTCTCCAGAATCAGCTCTCCACCCGGTCGCAGACACCCCTTCAACTCCTGCAGATGGTCCAGAGGAGAACGGCGATGGTAGAGGACCCCCATGGAGAAGACACTGTCGAAACAGGCCAGATCAGGAGGGACATCCTCGATGCCGATGGGGATGACGTGATGCCGGGGATCGCACAGGTAGCGCTGCATCACCTGGAACTGCATGACCGATACCAGAAAAGGTTCGATGCCGAGAACGAAATCGGCGCCGGCGCCCAGCATGCGCCAGCCGTGGTAACCGTTGCCGCACCCCACATCCAGGATTCTGCGCCCGGCCAGCGGCTGAATGTGGGGCAGCAGGCGTTCAAACTTCCTGTCGGAGCGCCACTCGGTATCAATCTCAATGCCGAAGAAATTGTAGGGGCCCTTGCGCCAGGGGTGAAAGGCCATAAGTTTGTCAATCAGCTCTTCGCGGCTGACCTGGCCCAGATCAACGCCGGAACCGATGGTGACATCTTCCTGCAGAGATATCCGGGAAGGGTGCAGCTCCGGCAGTGCCTGCAGCGCGCCCAGCCAGCCCGGCATGCCGCCGTAGCGCTCCATGAGCCGGCTCTCCGACAGGGTCGTCTGCAACTCTTCGGCCCAGCGTTCCTGGCCCATGACGGCAAGCTGCGGCAAGAGTGAGTCGTACCAGTTCATTTCAGCGCCACCAGAGAGGCGAAATTGAAACACTGGAACCAGAGTTCGGCGGAAGAAAAGCCTGCTGCCTGCAGTCGGGACTGATGGCAGGCGAGGGTCTCGGGGATCATCACCTTTTCCAGGGCTGACCGCTTCTGGCTGATCTCCAGATCGCTGTAGCCGTTTGCCCGTTTAAAATCGTGATGCAGCTCTTCATGGAACAGCTGCCGCTCCGGTTCGCTGAAGGTGATCTTCTCGGAGAGGATGAGCACTCCGCCCGGCCGGAGTCCGTCATATATCCGCTGGATGAGCGCCAGCCGCTCTGTGGGGGGGACGAACTGCAGGGTGAAGTTAAGGACCACGACCGAGGCGTTTTCAATGGCAACCTCCTGGAGATCGTCACAGATCATGGTCACCGGCACGGTCGGCATCAGGTCGAGCGCCAGCAGTTCACGGCCGCGCTCGATCATCGCCGGAGAGTTGTCCACGGCAATAATCCGGCAGTCCGGCTGGGTAATCCGCTGACGCATGGCAAGACTGACCGCCCCGAGGGAGCAGCCGAGATCATAGCAGTGACTCCCGGCCTGGGCGTATTTTGCCGCAACGATACCGATATTGGAGATGATCAGCCCATAGCCCGGGACCGAGCGCTGGATCATGTCGGGAAAAACGGAGACAACCCGTTCATCGAATTTAAAATCGATCAGTTCCTGCAGGGGCTCAGCGTAGATAGAATCGTTTTTTTTGATCACGGTCTCCTGGTCCTTTTCAAGCTGCTGTTCGAAAAAAAGAAGATAACGGGTTTGCTACAGAACAGAAACCCCTTTTTTGCAGGCCCGGCACGTGCCGGGGGTCACTGCTGCCACTGCTGCAGGGTGGTGCGAATAATTTCGAAATAGCCCGGCTCCCGCACGACCTCCTGATATCCCGGAACGGCTCCCACCCACTTGCCCAGCCGGACGTTGCGTTCCCGGGTGAGATAAAGGGTGGGCAATCCCATCAGGGCCGGTCCGTCCATGCCGGCAGTGGTCACGCCAATCTGCCCCACCAGTCCGTGGCGGCATCGCAACTCTTCAAACAGATGCAGTTGAGCCCGGCGCATGTCCGGCCCCTGGAAGAGCGGCTCTTTCCAGCAGAGGGCCAGGTTGACTGAGCCTGGCAGCACAAGCTCTGCGGGAACAGCATCGCCGAAAAAGATGGGTATGAGCCTGGCATTCACAACCAGTTCGGAAAGCTGACGCAGCTCATCGAAACAGGTATTGCGCCGGGCATCGTGGTCACCCGTTCGAACCCAAAGCAGTACCTTCTGTTCCGGTCTCCCTCCCACCTTGCCATCGATCCATGATCGTAAGGAAGCCGCTGGCGATTCGTCTCCCAGGAAGGCGGAACGCAGGGTGTGCTGTGCTCCTGGCGCATCGGCGCGAAAAGCCGCGGCGATGATATGGGTCAGATGCTTGGGACTCGCCGGACGGGACCGATAGGGGCGCAGAGATCCTTCCAACCCGGCAGAGCAAAGAAAGCTTCTGGCCGGCACTTCCTGGGCAGCGCCGGGCCTGATCTGGATGGAAAGGCCGGCAAACAGTGCCGCAGCAGTCAGGTACCAGCCTTCGCCAAACGAAAAACCGGGATCAGCATGGAACGTGTAGGCGCGGTTTCGCTCCAGGACTATTTTCCGGGCGGCGATTGCGGCATCCTCAGCCCTGCGGGCAATCTCTTTCGCTCTGGCTGTATCAAGGAGCCGGGCAAAACCTGCGGCCGCCAATGCCGCCTCTTCGGCAGTGCATACGATCTCCTCGACACGATGCCAGCCGTCTTCGCAATCTTCCAGCGTGGGTGCCCGCTGGGAACCGCGCGAGAGCTGCCCGGCGCCATAGCGCGCATCCTCGGCCCGGGCCCCTGAAGCCTGAACCAGCAACCACTGGAGCAACGGCTCCTCTCGACTTCCCACCCCGTTGTCCAGCGCCTTGGTGGCCACCTGAACAACCTGCTCCAGCCGGGAGCGATACTCATCGCGCACGCCGGGCAGATGCAGCGTTCCCTGCAGTGCGGTGGCCTCAGCCAGAAGAGAGCCGGCCCATTGGGTGAGCTCCCCGCTATCATTTTCGTTATGGAACAGCATTGTCACAGCATCTTCTTCGACCATGTTTTCGGCGCGAGCGGCCCGTCTATTATCATCTCCACCAGACACTTGGCTACATCCTTCATAATTCAGCCAGTTCAGCAATAGTCAGATCGGACAGCGAGATCACGGCGGTTTCCCTCTGCGGCGGGGACTGCATCGGTTCAGGAACAGCCGCTGCTGCAGCGCTTCGTCATAAAATGAAATGGTCTTTTCCAGCAGAGCTGCAAGTTCTGTCAACATCCGGCGCTCCGAATACCCCGGATGAACCGGCCGACAGCGGCGAAATAGGCCTCCAGGTTGGCAGGCAGGATCGTGTTGTGGTCGCCCCGTTCAAAGACCAGCAGCCGTTTCGGCTCGTTGGCCCAGGCATGCAGGCGTTCGGCATGAGAAACCGACACCAGGTCGTCGTTGCGGGTATGCATGATCAGCACACGCCCCGTGAATGAGGCGATTTTTTCCTGCTGGTCGAAGCAGCGCTGCACAGAAGCCCGCAACTCTTCGGTAGTCGCACCGACCTCGCGGGGCTCGATCCGGACCAGGATCCTTTCCAGCGGATCGGCCAGACCGCTCTCGATAATCAGACCGGCTGCCCGGGGATAGCGGGCGGCGCCGTGCAGGGCGTACAGCGAACCGAGGGAGCGGCCGAAGAAAATAAGCTGCTCCTCCGGCACACCGCTGGCGGCCACGATCAGCTCCACATCCTCCAGCATGGCGGCCAGCGCCGGCACACCGCTGGACATGCCGTAGCCGCGGTACTCGGCCAGCAGCAGATTGGCCCCCAGTCCGGTGATCCGCTCCTCGAACTCCCCCAGGTAGTCGGCCACGCTTTCGCCATTGCCGTGGAAATGGATAATGGTCGGGGCACCGTCATGCACACGGCAGTAGCGGCAGCCGAGCCGGAAACCGTTGCCCTCCACGAAGAACGGCTCTTCGAAGCGGTTCGGCCAGGGATAGAAATAGCGGCCGGAAAGTACCGGGTGGTCAAGAAACTGATCGCTCATGTCCAGGGAAGCTGTCATAACCTCTTCGTCCTCCTGCACCGTAATCCAGTAAGTCTGCTTGTGGAGGGAGCGGCTCAGCCCGGCCAGTCGCCCTTCCGCAGCGCTCAGTTCCGGATAGCTGCCTACCGGAAAGCGGTTGCCGTTATCATCCTGGCGCCAGAGTTCATACCTCATCTCTTACCGACCCAAGATGACGAAGCTGCCGCCTCGCAGCTTCTGCTCCAGCCATCTGCCAAGCCGGAGCTTCAACAGCCTGCGGCTGGCAGGGATCAGAAAAAACAGGCCGATGAAATCTGTGAAGAACCCGGGGGTAAGGAGCAGAATCCCCCCAGCCAGGATGAACGCGCCGTCGAGAATATGTGCGGCCGGAAGACGCCCGGCAGCCAGTTCCTGCTGTATCGCAACAATGACACTGAACCCCTGTGATCTGGCCAGCCAGGCGCCAGCCATGGAAATGGCGACCAGCATCGCCACAGTCGGCAGTGCACCGATCACCCGGCCGATCTTGATCAACAGCCAGACCTCGATGATTGGAACAATGGTAAAAACCAGGAAGAGCCGAAGAAACATGGAAATCATCCTTTGCAACTTCTATGGGGAATTCGAAAAAGAAGGGCGTGTGCGGATTGACAAAATAGCGGTTCTCTTCCGTGCGGACAGCGAGATCACAGCGGCTTGCCTCGACGACGGGGGCGGCGCCGGTTCAGCAGCAGCCGCTGCTGCAGCTCTTCGTCATAAAACGAGAGCGTCTTCTCCAGCAGAGCTGCAAGTTCTGTCAACAGAGGGTAGCGCGGGTTGAAGGTGTACAGACGGGTGCGTCCCGCCAGTCGGCTCGCCAGGACGCCGCCCGCTTCCAGTTTGTCCAGCTGCTTCTGGATCGGCGCCAGCGAACTGTTGTAGAAGGTGGCAATCTCACGCGCATACCCCTCTCCTCTGGCATTCAGGAAGGTAAGGACCCGCTCGCAGTTGATGGAACCGACAAGTGCTTCGATCATGATTTTGATCCGCAATACTTTATTGTAGGTCACATGACCTATATTATAAGTCAGTATATCAGTGAGTAGCGGTTGTCAAGGAGAGAGTGGGCTGACTTATGATAACCGCCATTCTTTGCGATGTTCGGAACGTCTGGGTGGGCGTTGCTTGCTATGTTGCTAATTGTGGCAATAGAAAAATAACAAGCAACGTTACGCCTTCCTACGCGATATCAGTCGCTTATATGGTGTAAATCAACCAACAAACAACGTCCCGTTTTCGTAGTAAAGATTATAGAATTGCGTCAGGTATTCTTTGCCATCGGCGGCAGTATGTGCATATTTTGCACGAACTGAATCTTCCTCCAGTTCCCCCTCTTTGAATACATTGCGCAGATGCTTGGTGATTACTGAACGCTCCCTGCCGAACAGTTCCGCCATCTGATCCTGGGTCAGCCAGACGGTTTCATGGTCAAGGCGAACTTCAAGGGTAGCCGCCCCATCAGAACTTTGATAAATGATTATTGCGTTATCTGTTGTGGTCATGCGTGTACCTCTTGGAATCCGGCCATGCTGCTGGTTTGGCCAATGTGGATGATCCGCCGCCAGTAGAGGTTGAAGAGTTAGTTCAGCTCCACCAGATAAATGTTTTCAGGCTTCATAATTCATTCTTCATAATTGCATTCTTGTGCGGAGCCTTGCGTTTGGTGGCGTTGCTCCCCATCGCGCCGGGGGCGCGGTTGAGGGAGGCGAAGTGCTTTATGTAATTTGTGAAATTGATCATTGATTCTTCCAACTGGCTTTCAATATCAGGGCAGTTTCAACTTGGCATCTTGGAAGCCAGGCCCGATCCCAGGCCCTGCCCCAAATGTCCAGAAGTCAATCATGACCCCGCAGGTTTCCCTATGCCGCCTTCAGCATCTGCACCTTCTCCAAAACTTTTTGATAACGCCGCTCTGCATGCCACAGATCAAACGCATTCTGGGCGTTCAGCCAGAACGCCGAAGAATTGCCGAACAGTCGCGAAAGACGCAACGCCATGACCGGGCTGACGGCACGACGGCATTGCAGCAGTTCGTTGGCCGTCTGCCGCGACACCCCCAGCGCCGCAGCCAGTGACGTAACAGTAAGACCGTAGTCCGGCATGAAATCCTCGCGCAACATCTCCCCCGGATGGGTAGGGGAAACGGTTCTTTTATCGCTGTTTGATATACTCATCTTGTCACCTTGTTAATGATAGTCGGTTATCTCCACGTCATAGGCATCGCCGTCTGCAAAAACAAAACAGATACGCCATTGGTCGTTGATCGAGATCGAGTGCGCTGGTCATGGTTTCTTTTGCTCCAACAATCGTTTCTCCAGCTCTTCCAGAGCTTGCAGATCCTCTTTATCAGCGGCCAAGGCTTCTTCGGTTTTGCGCTTTTGGTCAAATTTTTCATACCGCTGTTCGGCGATTTCCTTGACCACCTCGGCCTTTACTTTTCCGGCATGGGTCAAGATCTCATGCTCATTGAACGACAGAAAGGCGTCGAGTTTTTCCGACCACTGTTCCATGGTGACGGTCTTGCGTTGTCGGGCCTGCCGTTCAGCATAATCCAGATACATGGTGACAATCTCGTTAAGGTCTTTAATCTCATCGGCCTGCAGATAGTTCTTGGCAGTGGCCACATCCGGCTTGCGGACAATGGAACCCTGCCAAGAGGTCAGCCCCATGTTGGGTAGCTCCGTATTACTGCGCGATTCGATCAATTCTGCGGCGGTCTTGCCGCTAATGGCCCAGAGCATTTTGTTCTGGACCTTCTTGAAAAACAACTGGGCCAGCTCGGAGCTTTTGTCATAATCGATGGCGGTGGTATAGATATCGCGGATTTTCTGGTAAAAACGCTTTTCTGATGCCCGGATATCCCGGATGCGGGCCAACCACTCGTCAAAATAGTCCCAGGTATCGGCTTTTTTCAGCCGTTCATCATCCATGGCAAAGCCTTTGATGATGTATTCTTTCAAGATGCTGGTAGCCCAGATGCGAAACTGGGTGGCACGCTTGGAGTTGACCCGATAGCCTACGGCGATGATGGCGTCGAGATTGTAATACTTGACCGTCCTGGTCTGCGTTTTACCCGGTATCGCACCGTGGACCGTGGTATGTTCCAAAATGGAACTTACCACATGCTCATCCAGCTCAGCGCTGTCAAAAATATTTTTCAGGTGTTTGGTGATTGCCGGGCGTTGCACACCAAAAAGTTCAGCCATTTTCTCCTGGGTCAGCCAGATGGTTTCATTCTGCAAGACGGTGTCAACTTTAATGTCACCGTCGGGAGTGGTGTAGAGGATGATTTGGGATTCGGTCATGCTGCACATCCTTTGATTAGAATGGGTCGGTCGAGATCAGACCAGCCACGGCGGCCCGCTCCAGTTCCAATTCCTTCTGCACGGAGCTTATGAAGATTCGCTTTTTTGTGTTCATGCGGACTACCTCTGACCCTGCCCCCTACAGCACTTGGACAAAGGCAATTGTAAATTCAGTGAGTTATAGAGCGTTAGTCGGCAAATCAACAACGTCCCGCTGCCCCCTATAATTGCATTCTTGTGCGGAGCCTTGCGTTTGATGTCCTCTGTTCAGGTCGCGCCGGGAGCGCGGTTAAGGGAGGCGAAGTGTTTGATGTAAATTGTGAAATTGATCATTGATTCTTCC
>JAURXC010000380.1 GCA_030654645.1 Deltaproteobacteria bacterium
AGCTACGACGGCAGCGCCAAGGCGGCAACAGCTACGACCAACCCAACCGGTTTAAGCACCGCCATCACCTACAACGGCAGCGCCACCGCTCCGACCGCAGCCGGAACTTACACCGTAGTGGCCACGATCAGCGACGCCAACTACAGCGGCAGCGCCAGCGGCAGCATGGTGATTTCCAAAGCCACCCCGACCGTCAACTGGGCAACTCCGGCTCCGGTTTATCTCGGCTCAGCACTGACTTCGGCCCAGTTGAACGCTACCGCCAGCACAGCCGGTTCTTTCGTCTACACACCTGCGGCAGGCACAGTGCTGAACACGGCCGGTACTCTGACGCTTTCAGTGGCCTTTACACCCAACGACACGGCCAACTATAACAATGCATCCGCAACAGTCAGCATCACCGTCAACAACCGACAGAACCCGGTCATCACCTGGGCGGCTCCGGCAGCGATAACTTACGGCACCGCCCTCTCCGCCGCACAGCTTAATGCAACCGCCAACGTGCCCGGCACCTTCACCTACACTCCGGCAGCCGGCACCGTGCTGAATGCTGGTACGCAGACGCTGTCGCTGGTCTTCACTCCGAACGATACCGCAGTGTACAACAGCGCCACCGCAAGCGTTTCAATCACGGTCAACAAAGCCACTGCCACTGCCACTCTGAGTAACCTTAGCCAGACCTATGACGGCAGCGCCAAGGCGGCAACCGTTGTCACTTCACCAGCCGGTCTGTCGGTCAACGTTACCTACAATGGCAGCACAGTCGCACCGACCGTAGCTGGAACTTATGCCGTAATCGCCACCATAAATGACAGCAACTACAGCGGCAGCGCAACCGGCAGCATGGTAATTTCCAAGGCCACTCCGACCGTCAGCTGGGCAACGCCGGAAGCGGTTTATATCGGCACTGCGCTGACTTCGACCCAGCTGAACGCCACCGCCAACATGCCGGGAACATTCACATACGTACCGGCGGCCGGCACTGTCATGAACACGGCTGGAAGCGAAATCCTCGCGGTGGCCTTTTCACCATCCGATGCAGACAATTACAATATTGCCACCGCAACGGTCAGCATCATCGTCAACAACCGGCAGAACCCGGTCATAACCTGGCCAGCACCGGCGGCGATCAGCTATGGAACCGCCCTCTCAGCCACACAGCTTAATGCCACCGCCAACGTGCCGGGCAGCTTCGTCTACACTCCGGCGGCCGGCACGGTCCTGAATGCCGGTACGCAGATCCTGTCGCTGGTCTTCACACCGAATGATGCGACTACATTTAACAGTGCCACCGCAAGCGTTTCTATCACTGTCAACAAGGCAGTTCCGGTAATTAGCTGGGCAACGCCGACAGCGGTTGATTTCGGAACGATCCTCTCCACATCACAACTTAACGCCAGCGCCAACGTACCGGGCACGTTTGTCTACATACCGGCGGCCGGCACTGTGCTGAACACAGCCGGCGTCAGGGTTCTCTCCACAAACTTCACGCCTGCCGATACAGTCAACTACGCAAATGCCATCGCATCGGTCAGCATCACGGTTGGTCCGGCCCCCAATCAGGCACCCTCACTGTCGGCCATTCCAAACATTACAATAACCGCACCGGCCGACTTCAGCCATCAGGTTGCAGCAAATGATCCGGAGAATCAGGTACTAACCTATTCGCTAACCGGCAACCCATCCGGAATGAGCATCAGCAACACCGGATTTATCAACTGGAACAGCAGCATTGCCGGAACCTATGCCATCACCGTTACCGTCAGCGATCCGGGTAAACTGTCAGCAAGCAGGAGTTTCACGCTGACAGTCAACAACGCTCCCGCGCTGCAGGCACCTGTGATAACATCATCGCCGGTAACAGAGGCTTATGATGATGGCTACTACTATTATGCGCTGGCCGCGTCCGACCCGAACAACGATAAACTAAGCTATGCCTTGACTACAAAACCATCGGGGATGACCATCAATGCGACGACAGGATTGGTTTACTGGAGACCATCGGATAAAGGTACATATTACGTAACGGTTAAAGTGTCCGACACAACTGGACTCTCGGTAACACAGAGCTTCAAGGTAACTGTTCTCTCACGCCCACCGAACAGTTCGCCTAAAATCATCTCCACACCTGTGAAAAATGCAACCGTCGGAATCCTCTACAATTACGATGTCAACGCCAGCGACTCAAACGGAGACGTGCTGTATTACAGGCTCAAATCCGCACCTACCGGCGTGAGCATCGACCTATATACGGGAGTGATCAGTTGGATTCCGGTCCAGTCACAGACCGGTATAGCCTATATTACGGTTGAAGTTGTCGACAACAAAGGCGGGAAATCCACACAAGGTTATATATGCACGGTTTCTGCTCCGGGAACCACCATCAACAATCCTCCGGAAATCATCTCTGCTCCGAACACGTCGGCCTACAGAAACGTTTCATACACATATGCGGTAAAAGCAGCGGACCCGGATAATGATGTGTTGAAGTATGAACTGATGAAGAAACCGTTCGGCATGACAATTGACTCGAGCACCGGTCTGATCTCCTGGATCCCTTCAAGCACGGGAATATACTCAGTTACGGTGAAAGTGACGGACAGCAACGGGGCTTACACAACCCAGGGATTTAACATCATTGTGAGATACTTCAGCAGCTATGGCGCTTCATCAATTCATTAGATAGTTTCCGGACGGAAACTAGATAAATCCGCTCATCAGCAAAACAAATTTCATACATAGATTTTCTACAAAGCGGGGGGCCTTGTGCCTCCCGCTTTTTTGCCTTTAAAACGCAAGCGCCAAGCTGATCACTTTATCCTGAAAAAAACCGTAATCCACAAAAATCACTATAAACACGAACTAAATCAGTACCAGGACAGATTTGACACTAAGGTAGACAGGAGGTTCTTATCTAATATTGGATCGCTTCGTGCATTGCTCTCATTAAAATTATTGTCCTGCATTTTCAGTCGGTTAGATATTTCACACACTATTAAAGCCGGCATATTAGTGTACTCAAGCATACAGGTGGGGTTCAACATGAAACGATCATTGGCAACAACTACTGCCGCCCTGTTCACGCTCCTGTTTCTCTCCAATGTATGTCTTGCCGAGATGCAGTGCAACGGTTGCCACGGCACTTCCGGACCGGTTGATTACCGTCCGCTGGACGCCGCCAGCCGCAGCATTGCTACCGGAGGTTTTCAGGGAAATCACCGGACCCATCTGGGAAATGGCGCAACCACCTCGAACTGCATGATCTGCCACGGCAACGGTTCCGATACCGGCGACTACCTGTCCAGGCACAGAAACGGTATCATCGAAATGGTGGCCAACATCAACAACTCGCCCAAGGCTGGAGGCGCCACCTACAGCAAAGGTGTATTTTTCAACCAGACCTCGGCTCCGGTCATGGGCAGCTGCTCCAGCGTGAACTGCCATTTTGAAGCGACCACGCCAAACTGGGGCAATGCCGCATTCAGCCTGCCAAACGACTGCAACAAGTGCCATGGCGCACCGCCAAGCGGTGGTTCGACCGGAGCTGCCGGCAGCCATGCCAGGCACGACCTGTATTATCCCGGAATCAACAACTGCCAGAAGTGCCATTCAAGCTACTCAACCTTCCAGCACGCTACCAGCGCCGGCAAGAGAAACCTCAAAATAAGCCTGGCCGGCGGCGGAACCTACAGCGGCCCGCTCAACGACTATCTGCCGAGCCAGACCAACGTATTCGGCAGCTGTTCCAACGTCGGCTGTCACTACAATACCACCACCCCGACCTGGGGCACCTCCACCCCGATAAACTGTTTCGGCTGCCATACGCTTGCAAAGCTGATGGCCAGCGGCTCCCATTCCAGCCACATCAGCAACAGCCTTGTCCCGACCATGTACAACTACACGGCCAACCGTTCCACCGCCGGTGAGCATGACTTCGGCTGTTCCAACTGTCATCCGCTGGTCAACATAAACCATGTCAACGGCCCGGTTCTGATCGACCTGCGCCCCGTGGCCGGAACCGGCAAACTGCGCGGCAATAACAGCGGCGCCATCACCGCCTCGGGAGTTGCCGGCACGGTCAACAGCGGCACCAGCGGCACTCCCGGTGTCAGCGTCACCTGCCGGAACGTTTACTGCCACAGCAACGGCTTTGCCAACACCACCAGCGGCAGGATTTACGCGGTGACTCCCGACTGGTACGGCGGCGCCTTCACCGGTGACAGATGCGCAAACTGCCACGGCAACTCGCCAAACGCGACGATCCCCGGCAGCGCCGGACACTACAACGCCAATGCCCTCGGCCAGGGCGCCCTGGGTGGACACGCCGTCGGCATCCACTACAAACGCATTTTTAAACGCCCCGGCGGCCTGGCAACAGCAGGCAATTACAGCACCAGCGGTCATGGCAAATCAACGACCGCAACCACGATCAGTTGCAACATCTGCCACTATGCAACCGTCACCAGCGCCAGAAACGACAACAACACGGTCTGTGTAACCTGCCATTTCGGCGGCAACCCGCTCGGAGCCCTGTCCGGCAATCCCGGTGCGATTGCGGACAAATCAAAACATTCCAACGGCACCATCGATGTCAGCTTCAAGCCGGTCAATGTGATTTCCAAAGCCCAGGTAAGGCCGAACAGTTTCGTCATCTCCGCCTACAGCAGCGTCTGGAAAAGAAATGCCGGTTACAAGGTTGCCGGCGCAAACGATTCGGCCAAGTCGGCGTTGGACACCGCGACCATGTGGAACGGTTCAACCAGGACCTGCTCCAACGTCGCCTGTCACAACGGCAGGAGTGTCAAGTGGAGCGACAACAATGGAACGACAAGCTGCATCAGCTGTCACACGGAAATGTAGGCGGCCCTGTCCGCTCAATAGCGGACGGGGCGCGGCAGGTGTCACCGCACCCGGACTGATGGTTGCCGGGAAGCGTAATTGAAGTCATGGATATAGACAGTTCAGGAGGAATCACCATCATGGGAAAGATGCTCGCAAATAAATTCGATGGTATGAGTTTCAGGACCAGAATCGGCTTGGTATTCATGCTGCTATTGGGCGGGATACTTTACCAGGGGGTGATCGGACCGCTGATCTCGGATTCGGCCACCAGCACCTACTATTTTACGACGGCAACATCAATAAACGTCGGCGTCGACGGGAGCACGCAGACCACCGCCACCCGTGGCGGCAAGATCGCCATGACCACCGGCACCTACAATTCCTCGCGCTATGTGTCCGCAGCAGCAAACACTAACTGGCAGGTGCTGACCAACGTCTATGGCCCGGCATACGCCACATCCCAGACCGTCTCGGCGCCGGAGCTCACCATCGGCACCCGCGATTTCAACGGCACCTCCAATCAGATTTACTGGAAAGCGGATGTCTACGATTATAATCCGGCCGGCACTGCCGGCAACGGCGTTTTGCTCTGGTCCACCACCGGAGAGGACGAGGCCCATTCCTTTGCGACTTCGGCCAAACAACTAACTTTTACCAGCACTGCAGCCACACCGATCGTTGCCGGGCATCGTCTCAAGGTTGTCATCTCCGCCAGGATGACCAGCACCAACTCATCCGCCCGCCTGTACTGGGGCAGTTCCACCAACTATTCCTTCCTGAAGGTTACCGAGGCCAACACAGCGGCCAACACCGTAACCGTAACCAACCTGAACGACTACAACGGCGGTGGCCTGACCTCGGTTCTGCAGGGAGAGCAGAACGTGGCCATGCTGCAGTTCCACCTGTACTCCAACGCAGCCACGGAGTGGACCGGCGGCAAACTGGACAAGATCGGCAGCAATACGGTCCTGAACGACGCAACCTTCTACATTTACAAGGATGCCAACGACAACGACGCCTTCGACTCTGTCAGCGACACCAATATCGGTGGTCCCTACAACTTCAGCCAGGCAACCGGAGCCCCTTACACGCTGGCCGTACCGCAGACGCTGGATGCCACGCCCCAGCACTACTTCGTGGTATTCACCATTGACGGCAACGCCACGACCCTGACCACCATCGGTTCGCGCATCCAGAACAACAGCTACTTCACCGTGACCAACGGTCTTTCCGTATCCACCATCACCAGCACCTCGTCCAGTCTGCCGACCATCAATTCCGTGGGAAGCGCGGTCAACAAGAACTACGCCACCGACTGGGATAGCGGCACAGCGCTGCTTCTGCCGGAAAGCGGCGGAGAGTCGGCCACCGATTCGCCCTGCATCACAACCAGCGTTACCAATCCGATCGGAACCAACCTGGTCGGCCTGCTGAATTTCCCCAGCCATTCCTGCACCAGCGTTTCAGGCAGGACCAACCGTTCCAGCGAAGCCAATCCCAATTTTGTCACGCTCTATTTCAACGGCATATCCGGCTACCCCAACAACATGATCACCGTCAAAGGCGTATCACTCAAGTTCAGGACCAGGGGCACCGGGCAGTTCGCTGTCCAGCTGTTCTATGTGAAGCCGGATGGGACCCGCGTCAATTCACCGGTTACATCCACGGTCAGCAGTTCCGGTACGACCACCGTGCTGAGAACGCTGACTCTGGCCGGCCAAACCTTCACCAATGTGCCGGCCGGTTCCCGTCTGGGTGTACGCATCGGGGTGAGCGCGTCCGGCATGGGTGTGGGACTGGGCGGAGCAGACGCCACGCAACTGGCCATGCAGGAAACGGCCGGCGTCAACACCAACGTCAACATCGGCAACGGCTCGGCAATTGCCGACGGTAACGTCACCGCTTCGTCCACGGATAACGTGGTCAACAGCTTCACATTGGCCGCCGTTTCGGGGAACCAGACCGTAACCAGCGTCACCGTCACCGGCAACGCTGCGACAAACAGCAGCAATGTTGCGCTGGTCAAACTGTACGCGGACAAAGGCACTGTCGGAGCGCTGGACGGCAACGACACGCTGCTGGGAAGCGCCTCGCTGAGCGGCAACAGCGCCACGATAAACGTCAATGAAGTCGTGGGGGCCACCTTCAAGCGCTATCTGCTCGCGTACGACATCACGGCCGCACCAGCCACCGGCTCCGTTCTCAATGGTACGGTAACCGGACTGGGAGGCGTTACACCCGGAAACAACACCGATGCCTACTCCGCAAAACTGACCGTTGTCGCAACCACCACCGTCACCAACGGTTCATCGGAGCCTGCCAGCGTTCCACTTCCATCCGGAGGTTCCGCAACCAATATCGATGCTTTCGGCCTCAACATAAACGGAGGCTCCAACGACAGCATCTCAACCGTATCGGTGGCACTGCTGCCAGCCGGCATTTCCGCCAAGATCGCCAGGGTGGAGATCGTGGACCGCATTTCCGGCACGGTTTACGGTTCATTGACCGCACCCACATCCGGTGACGACTGGAGGGTCAGCACTGCCGGGCTGGAGGCCACCGCCGCCACCAGGGAATGTTACGTCCGCATCACCCCCAAGGCAAACATCGCGACCGTTTACAGCACAACCGCGCTGGTCACGTCAATTTCACATTCCAAGACCCAGAACGGTGTTGTGATCAACGACAGCAGCAGCGCCACCGTCACCCTTGACGGCCAGGCGCCCAGCGACCCTGTCCTGACGGCAACCAGCGGAGCCGCTGAAGGCACCATCCAGCTGAACTGGACAACGGCCAACGACTCAAGCGGCCTGCATGGCACGCAGGCCTACACCCTGGTACGCGGAAACGTCAACGCTCCGGCACCGGTCAACTGTTCCTCCGGCACACTCGTTTACCAGGGAAGCGCGCTGAGTATCCTGGACAGCGGCTCCGTCGGACAGAGCTATTCCTACCGCGCCTGCGCCAGGGATACGGTCGGCAATACCAGTCCCGGAACCAGGAGCTCGGCCATGGCGGCGGTTCCAACCGTCTGCAACACTGCTCCATCCATATCGGTAAATCCGGTAACATCTTTCGTAAAGCCGGGTCAACCGGTTCAGTTGACCGTGGGCCTGAGCAACAACGATACCGGAGCCTGTTCCGGCACAACCTTCACTCTTTCCCTGGTCGGCACGGAAAACAGCGCCGATTTCACAACCCCTTCAGTGTTGGGAACGAATACGTTCAATCTCCCCGCCAACGGCGGCGGCGCGTCAACCACGCTCACTATCACCGCCAAGGCCGGCGCGCCCCAGAATTCGACCAACTCTTTCACGATCAGAGCCAGCGCCGCCGGACACCCTTCCGCAGACACGGCCGCGCCTGTGATAGTCACCGTCAACGACTTCGGGACGATGATTCACAGCAGCCTGCAGCTGGGCACCCAGAGATTCGGAAGCTGGGGGGTAAACTACAACTGCGAAACCTGCCATTCCCCCGAAGGCGGCAACATCAAGCAGGTCAGGGATGTGATAACCACCCCCCAGGGTGACCGGCCGGTAATTTTCTCCACCGTATCAGCCGCCCACACGGTCACGACAGGAGTCTTCGGAAACGACACCAAGAACGAGACACTCTCCACCAATGTCTGTTCCGTCTGCCACCACAACACCAGATTCCACCAGTACAGCGCCAGCAAGGTGGCTTGGAAGGAGCACAACAACAGCGCCGACTGCATCAGGTGCCACCCGCACAACAAGGGTTTCAAGGGCGAGGGAGTAGTCGCTTCGTGTGACGAGTGCCACGGCAATCCTCCGGTGTCGGCAGCCACCATGGCAAGTCCGGCAACCAACGCGCTCTATCCGTTTGCTACAAATGCCGGCGCCCATGGCAAACACAACCCGCACATGAACTGCCTGACCTGCCACAGCAACTCCAACCATTCCGGCAGCCCGACGCCAACCGGGAACACGAACCTGGAGATGGGCTTCAGCATCAGCGCCGCAAACTTCCCCGGATTCATCGGAAGCATCGAATCCGGCCAATTCACCGGCAGTAACACGCTGAACACGCAGTACCACTGGTCGGCCGGACCGGGAACGACTCTCTTGCAGGCCGCCAACACAACCACCTGCAGTGTCTACTGCCATGGCTGGCCCGGCAGCGGCGGCTCCAACTCGACCCCGTCATGGATCGGCTCGGAACAGAAGGGATGCGGAACCTGTCACGACGCTACCGGCGCGAATCCGCCGCAGAGCGGCAGCCACATCAAACACACCGGCACTACGATCGGCAACAACGGGATCGCCTGCGTCAAGTGTCACGCAACATATTCAAACTATTCCACCAGCATCTCCCACACCAACGGCATCGTGGAGTGGAATCTGTCACAGATCAGCGGTATAGCGGCCTATAAGGGCGCAAACAGCGGCAATACCGGAACTCCGGCGCCATCCGGCAGCTATGGATCATGCAGCAATCTTTATTGCCACAGCAACGTGCAGTCAGCCAACGGCACGGCCGGCCCGACCTTCTATGACAATCCCAGCTGGGGCGGCAGCACCAACTGCAACAACTGCCATCCCGGCAACCCCAACACCACCGCCGGTCATCCCCAGCATGTCAGCGACGCCAACACCAGTTTCGACTGCCGCATCTGCCACGGCAGCGGCGGCGACGCCAACCCGCTAAACCATGCCAACGGCAGGATCGACTTCGACTTCAGCGGCCTGGGCGCCAATACGGTCTACTCCAAGGGCGCATACAAGACTCCCGGTTCGGGCGGTTTCGGTTCCTGTTCCAACAGCGACTGCCACGGACGGCAGAATATCAGCTGGGCCGCAGCCTCGGCCCTGCCGCTCTGCGACAAATGCCATGGTTCCAGTAATACCGCCAGCTTCTACGGCACTGGCGGCCCGACCAGCACTACTTCAAACACCGATCCCCAGGTCGGAGCCCATACGCTGCATATCAAGAACGCCCCTTACGCCTATTCCAGTCCGCTGGACTGCGGCGAATGCCACGTGAAACCGGCCGGTCCCTATTCGCCCGGCCATATCGACAACGCCCTGCCAGGAGAAATCCAGTTCGGCGCCATTGCAGCCAGGGGCGTCCTGTCCGGCTATTCCAGCCTGCCCAGCTATAATGCCGGCCGCGAATGCAACAATACCTGGTGCCACGGAGCCGGCATGGATTCCAACACCGGCAAAGGCGCCTACGCCGCAGTGGTTGAAGACGGCGGCGCACTGGCAGTTCCGACCACTCCGGTATGGAATGTGCCCTATCTGAACGGCAATGCCAACAACGACTGCTCACGCTGCCACGGCTATCCCCCATCGGCTCCTGGTCCCGGCTACAACCACTACCTGAAGACCGCCACAAGCTGCATCGAGTGCCACAAGCATGTCAATGCTGCCGGTGACGGCTTCACCAATGCCTCGCTGCACGTGAACGGTATGGTTGACAGCTGCAACACCTGCCACGGCAGACCGCCGATCGACATGGCCGGCCTGACCGTTCCGGCATTGAACGCGATGCGTCCCGAGCAGGTCGGAGCCCACAATGCGCATCTGCTTAACCCCAACATCGGCGGCGACTGCGCCGTGTGCCATAACAACTACACCAGCACCATGCCGAGCAACGCGATGGAGATGGGCTTCAACGCCTATGCCGGCCGTGTTTCAGGCGGCACGTTCTGGGGTTACTCGACCCTTACCAACAACGTCTATGTTTCATCCAGTGTCGGCACCACCGTCAGACGTACCAACGACGAGACCAAACAGAACAGCTGCACCAACCTTTACTGCCACGGCGGCGGTACTCCACTGGGCAACTCGATGAATACCCAGCCCAACTGGGAACTGGGCAGCGGCGAAGCGAGCTGCGGTTCCTGCCACGGTGTTTCCGCGGTCACTCCGCCCACCCTCGGCTCCCACATCAAGCACGCCTCGGCCTCCGGGCTGGCACTGTCCTGCGACACCTGCCACGGCGTTATCGAAAACAATTACCATGTCAACGGCAGCGTCGAGTGGGAGTTCTACACCTCAGCCCGGGTCGGTATCAACGCGACCTATACACCCGCTGTCGGCAGCGCCGGACACAGCGGCGGGACCAATGCGCTGGCTCCCAGCTCTTCCTACGGATCATGCAGCCTGGTCTACTGCCACAGCGACGGCAAAGGCGCCTACAAGACGATCCAGTGGGGCTCCGCCGGACCGCTCGGTTGCGGCAGCTGCCACAACGACCAGACCGCCAACCCAACCATGAGCCATGCCAAGCATATAACCACTTACGGCATCGCCTGCAGCACCTGTCACAATGGCGCCGGTTCCGGAACGGAAAAACACGTTGACGGCACGATCGACGTTATTTTCAATACCGGCATAGTTGGCGCTTCAGCCCAGTATGACAACGGCTCCAAGAATTGCTTCAGCATCGTCTGTCATGTTTCCACCGCCTCCACCGGCCCGACCTGGAGCAATGCCGGTTCGCTGACAACGTATCCGGCAACCTGCTTCGCCTGTCATAGCCAGGCACAGGGACCTCGCGCCGCGGCCGTCGTCCAGTTCAACAACGGCAACCTCAGCGGCAATTCCCACC
>JAURXC010000390.1 GCA_030654645.1 Deltaproteobacteria bacterium
TAAAAAAATACACAAATATGCTAAAAAATATTGACACCAATTCTCTGATTTGCTATACATCTGGTCTCGCAAGCGGGAATAACTCAGTGGTAGAGTGCGACCTTGCCAAGGTCGAAGTCGCGGGTTCGAATCCCGTTTCCCGCTCCATAAAATACTCGGGCCAGGTCAAGTACCTGGCCCTTATTTTATCCAGCGTTGCGCCGTTACCCCCTACACCGTAAATTACCTGTCAGAACTTATTCCACATCAAACTAGTCGGGCTTGTGCCTTGTCTGTGCCTTAACCGTGCTATATCATTTTTATGGTTTGCTTCTTGGACGTATAAAACGACTGCAACCCTGGCGAAATATTCTGCTGCTGTATCTGACTTTAGCTAACCATCTCCTATTGATGAAACTCCGAAATCAGGTTTGCTATCTTCTTGGAAATAAGATATTTATATTTCAGAATTACACTAAGTTGGGTTAAGAGGAACTGATGCCAACACGCACTGTCCGACACATATCACCGGAAGCATTGAAGCAATTCCATCCTTTCAAGACAGGATCGGAGATGGCTTTTACCGCCCTGCAGGAGTCAGCAAAGGAAACTGCCGATGTCTTGGCAAAGGAGCTGAAAGAGCGGTTTCATGCATCTAAGGTTATGCTTTTTGGCTCGGCAACCCGCGCAGACTTCAATCAGTGGTCAGATATTGATCTTGCCGTTTGGGGCGTTTCTGATTCTGATTACTATAAGGCGGTTGCCTATACAAGCGGTTTCAGCAGCGTTTTCAAGGTTGACCTAATAGGCGCTGAGGACTGCTCGCAGTCGTTACTTCAGCATATTACCCAAAACGGAATTGAATTATGAACCCTCAGGCAGCCATATTGTCGGCCAGGATCGATACTGAACTGTCGGAACTAAAGCAGGTGGTAGATCGAACCCTGCAGGCTTGGGATAAAGCAACAAAGCAGGACGACGATTTTTATCTGGACAGTGTTGCCTTGAACCTGCATGCGTTCTATTCCGGATTGGAAAGAATCTTTGAGAAGCTGGCATCAACTATCGACAGAACCGTTCCGAGTGCTGCCAACTGGCACCAGGAATTACTGACGCAGATGCAAACGGAGATACCTGCAGTCCGCCCGGCAGTAATTTCTTCCCAGTTGAAGGAATCACTGGAAGAGTACCGGGGATTCCGGCATGTGGTGCGGAATGTGTATACCTATCATCTCAAACCGGAGAAACTGAAAATACTGGTGGGTAACCTGGAAGGCACATTCAGGCTTGCGTCAGAGGAGTTGACCCTATTCGGTGATTTTTTGAAAACACTGGATGGTTAAATTTGGCCTTTAGCCAAAATCAGTAAAATCTTTCACCCGGCTTTCACCAACCGGATGACTTTCACTATATTTTGCTGGACTTGGATGGACTTTGTTCGGTGGCTTAGATGCTTGAAATAGTGAGATATTAGTTGGTTATGGCTTTTACTGTGGAGTGTTCAAGCTGTTTTCGAATCCCGTTCCCCTCTCCAAAAAACATCAACTGCTTTGAGTAGTTAAGGGCTAAAAGCCCCGGCTTTAGCATGTTTTTTTGCATGTGGCCGGGGTTTTTCATTTGCCCTGTGTTTTAAAGTTCCTGCCAAAGTGTCGAAGAACTCCCGGCTTGCCCTGTTCAAGACCTTCCGTGATTTCCCAATGACCTCGTAAATCATTTGCTTTGAAGCGTGCTCAGGACGATGCAACCTGTGTGGTCTATGCCGTGCCGTATCCTGTCTACAGCCCGTTAAGCATCTTCTTTGCCATCTCCAGGTTGTGATAGGCGATAATCCTTATTTTACGGAGGTCCGTCACTCCTGAACGTTTGTCCAGATCAGCCAGGAACTTTTCAAGGTCAGTTCTTGCAGTTCCGGTTTTTTTCTCGTCATAGGGTAGCGAAAAGTCGATACCCTTAACGTCCCAGGCGTTCTTCGGCAGGACCGCAAAGGGGGCTATGTCCTCCAATTTGCGCTTGGCTGCCAGCTCGGGGCGTTCCCAGATCTGGTCGCTGAACTTTATACCGTTTTTGTCGGCAGTTACGGTGTAACTTCCTTTGAATGGCTTTGTAACATCCTTTTCTTCAAAGTATTTCCATTCCGATTTTCCAATCTGGCTGTGGGAGTCGTGACAGGTACCGCATGGACGTGGTTTGCCCAAAGCATGGCTCAGTTTATCCATCTGAACCCAGAGGATGGCCTTGTTGCCCGAAGGGAGGTCGCTGCGGGTGCCGACGACGACAAATGCATCATTGACATCGCTCGTCAGGCGGGAAACTTCAAATGCCGGCGGCTCACCGATTTTCACATTACCGGGGATATCCCTTTTGGGTATCGAGCGAAACAGCAGGCCGCTTGCTTTCAGTTCTCGCGTCTGGTTAAGTACCGCCATGGGATACGGTTTCACGCCGATCCAGCGACCGGATGCATTCCTGATGATTGTCGGCAGGTCGCGGGTACCATAGTACTCCTTATGCTTCCCGTATGGAGTTTCCTGGCCGAAGGTATTTCCCTGCCCCCAGAAGGTGTACTGATATGCTCCGGAAACCGTGACATGGCAGGCAGTGCAATCGACTCTGGCATGGGGTGAACTCTGGACGGCTTTGACGATGGCGTCATGGCAGTTGGCGCAGGCGGCGCGGGCATCATCGGCGGAAAGATGGCCGAACTGGTGGCTGACCGGCTTGTGACAGTCGGTGCATTGCAGGCCGGCCTTGATATGGGCGCCTTGTGGCAGGTTGTTGGGGAACGAGTAGTCGCCGCGAACGAATCCAGCACCGCGCCGGCGGTCCATAGGGCCAGCATGACAGATGCTGGCCCTTCCCCCGCCGTAGCAGGATGGCGTGTCAGGTTGGCCAAAGACATGGCTCCCCTTGCCGGCCAGCGGTTTATAGTGACAATCATTGCAACTGGCGTGGCACATGTTGCAGCTACGGTCCGAGGCGGCATTCTGCGCGACACTGTAGGGTACGGACGTCTCTTCTTTTATCCTCTCAT
>JAURXC010000319.1 GCA_030654645.1 Deltaproteobacteria bacterium
CTTTTACAAATACGCGACTGCCGGACAGGCCGCCATCACCGGCGGCGAGTACTATGTCGCCGTCATCAGCGAGGGGCAGAACCCGCCCGACGACAACACCATCGGCAGTGGTCCGGTCAGTTATAGTCTGACCAGCGTTGGCACCATGCCGGTTAGCGATGCCACGGCAACCCCGGTTGGGGCGCTCACGCCGGTGGCCTGGTCGGCCCAGTCGGTTCCGCTGGGGCAGCAGAAGGTCTACCGTTTCCGCCTTCCTGCCGGGCTTTCCTCGGTTGAAGTCAAGCTGAACAATAAAGTTGGCAACCCGATCATGACCATCCGCCGCGATGCTGAAGGGGCGGGTAAAATCCCGGATGTGGCAACGGCGCTACTGAAACCGCATGAAGGCGGCGATGCCATTGTCTGGCGTAACCGTGCCGATGGCGACGATACCGGCGGCTCAAGTTACATCACCATCGCCTCGCCCGCTGCCGGCGACTACACGGTCATGATCGCCGGCGATTCGGAATTCATCGTGCAGAGCATCGATCCGTTTACCGGGTGGCGAACCGGTGACCTTGTTCTGGTAGATGCCTCCTTTGATCTGGAGGTTCGTGCGATGACGCCGGAGTTGCTGCCATTCACACCTGGCAGTTCCGTCAGCGGCACGCTCGGCAACGGTCAATCGGCTTATTACCGGTTCGATGTACCGACCACGGTTAACGGCAATCCGTTACTGGCCTGGCTGCTGAAGTCGGCTGCAACCAATGGTGCCACAAGCCTCAGGATCAGGCAGGGTCAGGTGCCGGGAGATGACAACGGCGGATCGGTGGTCAGCTCCAACAGAACCGTGGCCATAGTTCCCCCGGTATTGGCAGCTGGAACCTGGTACGTGGAGGTCAAGGGGATCGGCTCGACGGCCTATACCCTGACGAGCGATATCGTCAGTGCTGACCCTGCAAAGCATGGTCGCAGCTGGACCATGCCTGCCAGGATCGGCAGTTTTACCCAGCCGGGCGTGTCGGCGCCGTTCTTCGGAGATTCCGGTGTTGCCGATGACGGCAGCCCTCTCCCGGGCGACCAGGGGATTGATCTGGAGCTTGACGGCTGGCACTACTACCGCATCACGGTGCCGGATAACAACAGTGGTCTGCTGCGCACGGAACTTTCGGTCCTCAATGGCCGCCCCCAGATATATCTGCGGGCCGGCGCCGTTCCCGGTATCGATCACTTTGCCAACCCGGACGATCCGAACCAGCCTCCGGCCCAGGGTCAGCCCAACGCCTACGACTACTCCAGGACACCAACCAATGCCCTTGGCTCCCTGTACAATAACTGGGTACCACTGGACGGCAGGAGCGCGACACAGCTGGCTCCGGGAGAGTGGTGGGTCGGTGTTCGTTCCCAGATCGTCAACAGCCGTTACCGGCTGAAGGTCTCGGTCGGTGATGTTCACAATGCCGGTGGCCAAAGGCTGGACACGGTCGGGTACGTGCAGGATCTGCCCCAGGATGGCGGCAGTTTCACCGCCCAGACCCTTTTGGCGGATGACATGCGCTACTACCGGGTGGAGGTGCCGCAGTCATCAACAACATTGGGCAGCAGTACTCCGCTTTCCTGGAATATTACCCTGAATCAGACTCTGGGCGATGTGGTGGTGTTTATCCGCGATTCGCTCCCGCCGGGGCAGGGCTCTGACGGAAATGTTGATTATGTTGAAAATGCCTGGTGGAGTGTTGCCGATGCCATAGCCGCCCACACCGCCGCTGCAAGCACCTACTTCCAGGACTGGTACGACGACAACGGTAGCGAGAGCCCCAATCCGTATGCGGTGATCGATGCCAACGGCACCACCACCATCAGTCTGCCGCCGGTGGAACCGGGCAAGGTCTATTATCTGGGTGTCTACGCCCGGACCGGCTCTACCTTTGATATCTCTTCATCCATAGGTGCGGAGCGGTTGGCGCTTGCGGGGGTAATCCCCTTTACAAACGGCACAGTGGCGGTATCGCTTGTGGCGGGAGAAGAACGGCTCTATCGCGTCGATGTGCCTGCCAATGCCACGGTCTGGCAGCATACAGGTTCCACTAACAGCAGCGCCTGCCTCTCTCTGCAACAGGGGACAGCGCCGCCGTCGTCCGGCGCACACTGGGCCGGGTGCGGATTTAGCAGTGCCCTGACCCGGAACCTGGACGGTTTCCCCTGGCAGCCGGGTCATTCCTACTACATGCGGGTACGGAATACATCGGCCGGATCATTGTCACTCGGTTTCACAATGAATGGCCAGATCGCACAGCCTGATCAGGTCTTGAATGTCACCGTCTCCGGTAGCGGCGCTGGTACCATTACCAGCACGCCGGCCGGCATCGCCTGCACATCGGGCACCTGTTCGGCCCCGTTTGCTCCTGGAACCATGATCCAGCTCAGCCAGACCCCGGATGTCTACTCGACCTTTGGAGGATGGGGAGGAGATTGCGCCGGAACAGGTTCATGCAGTGCCGCAATGATGCTGACACGGAATGTAAGCGCAAGTTTTGTGCTGGCGCCTTTGATCAAAAACCAGGAGAGCGGCACAACCTACAGCCTGTTGCAGGACGCCGTCAACGCGGCCGACACCGGCAATACCATCAAGGCCAGAATTACACCAGATGCTCTCGCGGGTGGCTTGACCCTGGACCGCCCGGGTGTCAGCCTCGTCCTTAAAGGCGGCTTCAGCGCGGACTTCCTGGGCAATTCAGGTTTTACCGCCATACAGTCGCCGGTAATCATCGGTGATGGTACACTGACTGTTGAAAGGATAATCGTTGAGTAGCCTGTTTCAGGTCCGGTGCAGGGCCGGAACAACAAGTTTTGACCGGTTCCTCCAACGCTGCTAGAATCAACACAGGAGGATACTGATATGCTGAGGTTTGTAGCTTTAAACATACTGCTGACAGCGCTGGCGCTTCCCGCTTATGCCGAAAACCCGGTCAAGGAGGGGGGCAGGGAAATCGGGCAGGGGGTCAAGAAGATCGGCAAGCAGACCGGCCAAGCCTTCAAGGAAGGGGGCAAGGAGGTCGGTCAGGCGTTCAAGTCGGGTGGCAAGGAGATCGGGCAGGGGTTCAAAAAGGTCGGCAAGGAAACCGGCCAGGCACTCAAGGAAGGTGGCCGGGAGTCCGGGCAGGCTGCCAGGAAGACCGGCCGGAGTATCGGTGACTGGTTCCGGGACCTGGGGCGTTCTTTCAGGGATTTCTTCAGGCGCGGTTGAGTTCGGTAGTTTCCGGTCCGGTTACAGGTCTCCGGTCATCTCCTGGAGCAGGTACAGCTTGGGATTCACGCTGCGCACACACTCCACTACCTCTTTGAACATCTCCTCGTCCAGGTTGCACTCCTCCTCGATGCCCTGGAACCACTTGAAACCCTTGGGAAGTGTCGTCAGCGCGCCATCTCTGGTCAGCATCACGTCCACCATGTCGTTGACCCTGCCCTTGGCTTCCCAGGGGTCGCGGTAGTTGAACTGGCGTGCCACCACATGCAGCCCCATGCCGTTGGTAAAAAGCGCCTTGACCTCGAAGGAGAACTCCCGCGGAGCGCTGTAGCTGTCGGTGCGCCCGGAGCGCATCATTACCTCGGCGCCAGCTTCCGTCAGCACCTCACCGACCGATTCGGCGGTCATCGATTTTATTTCACTCATGCCTAAACCTCCAGTCTCATTTCAACTCCCCAGGGCGCCGGTTTTTCGCCATCACCGGTCAGAACCCATAAGGTGGGAAACTCCATCTGTTCCGGTACCGGTCCGATGCCGTCGGTCAGGTAGATCACCGCTGACGGCAGTGGCCGCATGCTCCTGGCATGTTCGAATACCGGCCGCAGGTCGGTGAATCCGCCGCCGTCGTAGCGCTGCAGGACGCAGGACGAGCCGCTGAAACTTTCAATGCGCTGGATGCGGCTGTTGGCGTAAAGCACGGTGATGCGCGACTCACGCCCACGGGCGATCTGCAGCAGTTCTCGGGCAAAGGCCTCGCGTACTTCGACGATGTTGGTGGAGTCGCTGACGTCTATCCCCACCAGCAGGTTTAGCCGCCGGCGTTTGCGAATACCGGGTGTTTCGTGCTGGAAGCGGCAGTGCTCGCGCATCCAGGTGCTGGTGCGGCCGGTGCGGCCGGCGGTGGCCACGAACTGTTGCAGCACCATGCGCCAGGGAATCGGAGAGGGTTTGATCAGTGCGTTCACCACTGTTTCAAGCTCGGAGGGGATGTCCCCGTCGCTCCCCCGCAGGCTCTCCCTGGTAACCGCCCTGACGGCCTCTTCGGCCAGCGCCGCCGGCGTGCTGTCGGCGTCACTCCAGATGGCGTGCTCATCCAGGGTGACATGCTCTGTCGTGGTGTGGCCTTCCCCGGCAGCTCCGCGCTCCGCGGTCTCGGCGTCGCCGTAGCCGCTTCCGTCCAGATTGCCGGTGTCGAAGGGGGGCACCAGGCTGGCATAGTACTCCTCTGCCGCCAAACCATCCTCCATGCCGTAATCTCCCGGTAGCAGGGCGTCTTCCGGCAGGTCGCTTATGGCCGGATTGATGGCCAGATCACAGGCGATGTCCCAGTCATGTTGGTTGCGCCCCTTGCGGCGCAGCATGTGCAAATGCAGCAGGTGCGTGACCATGTGTTCCAGAAGGGCGCGCTGCCCGGGTGCAGCCAGCAGGTCGAAGCGGGCGGGGTCCACCGCCAGGATCGGGATGCCGTCGCGGATGGTTACACCGGCCGCTTTCCCTGACAGGTCCCGCAGCTCACGGCGCAGATTAAGGATGAAATGCCCGTAAAAGGGGCGTTCGCGCAGCAGGCGCACAACCGCGTTTTCCAGGTTGCTGATTGACATCGGATTTAACAGGCTTCCTCTGTGATGGTCCGGAGGGCGTCCAGGATCACGGCGTCATGCTTGTCCTGGGCCAGCAGCATGGCCACCTTGGGAATCTTGAGCAGGGATTTGACAAAGCCGAAACGCAGGTCGCGCGGCAGCACGGCGATATAGGCCACCAGGTTGGTTTCCTGCCCCGGTTCCAGGGTGGGCGAGGCCTGGAGTGTGGCGATCAGGTCATTGACCGTGGCGGCCTGGACGTCGTCCCGCTGGGCGCTGGCCCGCTCATATACCTGGTCCCAGTTGTTCAGTACTTCCGTCGCTGTCAGCGGCCGCCCACGGCGGTCGGCCAGCCAGCGCATGAACATGATGGCCGCCTCCTTGCCGACTATGCCGGCATAGACCTCCATCTCCAGGTCACCGGGGAAACGGCAGTTTTTGCGCAGGATGCTGACCATCTCCCAGCCCCGTTCGCTCGGCTCCACCTGCAGGTCCATCGGCAGCCCCTGCCTGGCCAGCATGCCCTGGTTGCCGGCCAGGAAGCGGCGCACATCGCCGTCCAGGTCACGTTCGACCGCATAACGCGACCAGCATTGGTGGTCGGTTTCCACGAAGAGCATCACCATCCGGTCGATCAGGGCCCGGTCCAGGGTTGCCACCTGGTAGGTACCGTCCGGCGGGTTGATGCTGACAACGACCTTGTGGCGTTTTGAGAGCTGGTGAGTGTGCAGTGAGCGCAACATCCCCTCGGCCGGCGGCTCCACGAACTGGAATATGGCCTGCAGCGTGTCTTCCTGCTGGGCCCGGTTCAGTTCGTCGCAGTGGATCAGTGTCGGCGGAGCGTCATCTCCCGGCATCCAGGAAGGCCGCGACCAGTGCATGGTGTCGCCATCCCGGAACGGAATCCCCACCAGGTCACCCACCTCCATCTGCCCCAGGCGCAGCGATACATACTTCCTGTCAATAGCCCGGCAGGCCTGGATGATGCCGGCGGTTTTCCCGACCCCGCGATGGCCAACCACGCAGGGGGTCAGATCGGTCTTGGTGATAATCTCCCGGACCACTGTTTTCATCTGCTCTATGTTCATGGGTGTCCCCGTGCTAACTGTATTTCAGCGGATCTTTCAGACCCGCTTCGGCGAATCCCTTCAGCCGCAGACGGCAGGAATCGCACTCCCCGCATGACAGCCCCGCCGGGGTCGGATCGTAGCAGGAGTGGGTCAGGCTGTAATCCACACCCAGCGCCAGACCGGCCTTGATGATCTCTGCCTTGGTCATGTTGATCAGCGGAGTGTGGATTTTGAAGCGTGAGGTTCCTTCGACACCGGCCCTGGTGGCCAGGTTGGCCATCTTCTGATAGGCCTCGATATACTCCGGACGGCAGTCCGGATAGCCGGAGTAGTCCAGCGCGTTGACGCCGATATAGATGTCTGCTGCCCCCAGAACTTCGGCCCACCCCAGTGCGAAGGAGAGGAAGATCGTGTTGCGGGCCGGGACGTAGGTTACCGGGATTTCATTGCCGACCCCTTGCTTGGGGACATCAATGTCGGATGTCAGGGCGCTGCCCCCCATCAGGCGCAGATCGAAGTCCACCACCAGGTGCTCCGCGGCTCCCAGGCGCACGGCGTTGGCCCTGGCCACCTCCAGTTCATGGCCATGCCGCTGACCGTATGAAAAGCTGATCGCAAATGGGGTAAAACCTTCTGCTGCCGCCATTGCCATGCAGGTGCTGGAATCAAGGCCGCCGCTGTAAAGTACCACCGCTTTTTGTTGCATAATCCGCCGTCTCCCGTTTTTGTCCAATTTAATGGAATGGAATGAGTTCAGCCAGGCAAGTTGCTGTTATAAGGGGTTGTTTCTATAAACTGTAGCCAGATTGCGCAAATAATTGTTCATACTTTGGCTGGTTTGTAAAGGATAATCGCATGGAAAAGGCCGGACGAATCCGGCCTTGATTGAACATTGCAGTAAAATCCACGGCGGCGCCGTATCAAATGACGAATTATAGCTTGAACTGTCCCACCAGGCGCCTGAGCTCTTCCGATTGTCTGGAAAGCGATGCCGAAGCAGAGGCCGTTTCGGTTGCCCCTCTGGCGGTCTGCTGAACCACGGTGGTTATGCGCTGGATGTTGTCGGTTATCTCGCCGATGGTCGCGGTCTGCTGTCCGGCCGCGGTCGTGATCTGGTTGATTTGCATGGTGACGTCGTTGACCTGCTGCAGGATTTGCTCCAGAGCCTGGCCGGACCTGACGGAAGATTCAGTTCCCTTCTCAACCTCTGAAACCCCATCCTCAATGGCATCCACCGCTCCGCTGGTTTCGCGCTGGATGGCCTTGATCATTTCACCTATTTCACGGGTTGCGCGGGTGGTGCGTTCCGCGAGTGCGCGGACCTCGTCAGCCACCACAGCGAAACCACGACCCTGTTCACCTGCCCGCGCAGCTTCGATGGCGGCGTTGAGTGCCAGCAGATTGGTCTGGTCCGCAATGTCCTCGATGGTGCCGATGATCTGGCCGATCTGGTCGGAGCGCGCCCCCAGGTCCTCGACTGTTTTTGCCGCATCCTTGACCCGGCTGGAGATGCGCTCCATGCCGTCGATGGTCTGGCGGACCACCTCGGCTCCGGTCTTGGCGGCGTCGCCGGCGTGGTTCGAACTTTCCGCCACGCTCAGGCAGTTGCGGGCGATGTTTGCGGATGTCGCCGCCATCTCTTCGCTGGCAACGGCAACCGTGTGGGTCTGGTTGGCAACATCCTCGGTTCCCGAGGCTATCTGGTCCGCACTGGAATGGAGTTGCCGGGATGCCATTGCAACCTGTTCCGATGTCCCTGAAATCTGTGAGATGATGTCGCGCATGGTCGTCTGCAGGCTGCCGATTGAGCGGATGATGCTGCTGATCTCATTGTTGCGCTTGGCGGCAATCACCTGGGTCAGGTCGCCTTCGGTCATCCTGGCCAGATAACCCATGATGCGGGTGAGGGCGTCGTTTACCGACCAGAACAGCAGCCCGCTGAAGAACATCCCCAGCAGGACAAAGATCGCGGTGGAAATCACGGCAAAAGATGTGGAATAGGAACGTCCAACCACGACGGCCGAAACAATGCAGAAACTGTAACAGATGCACAGGAACAGAATCCGTGTGCGGATTTTCAGATGCATGTACAGGTTTATCAGGAAGTTCATGGTTTGTTTTCACCTCCTAGGTTATGTTGAACACTTTATTGGAGTAATTACGCAACTTGCTGATATATCAATATTTACAATACTCAATACATGTGGATGTCTGCACATAAAATAAGCAATTTACTCTGTCTTGCTATTTTAATTAATAGCATAAATCGCCCATGTTGACAAACATTGTTAAATAAAAACATATTCCGGATTGCATTTCCTGCCGTTTTGAGTACAATAAACCGACTTATTTACCAGTGAGGAGAAATTGAATGAAACGTATGATTATTGTTATAGCCGCATTTGCCCTGGTGACCCTGATTACCGTAGCTGCCCAGGCCGAAAGCAAGGGGAGCCAGATATTCAGCCAGAAATGCGCCATGTGTCATGTGGTCAATGGCAAAGGTGGGGCGATCGGGCCTGATCTTACCAAAATTTATGCGAAACTGAAGGATAAGGATATAAAAGCAAAGCTGGAAAATCCCAAAAAGTCCAATCCCAACAGTTCCATGCCGTCTTTCAAGACTCTTCCCAAGGCTGACATGGATGCCCTGATGGGATATATGAAGACACTGAAGTAGAGGCGGAACTACCCAGTCAAAGGCCTGCCGGATGGCGGGCCTTTTTCATTTGAGGCGCTATGCGACTGAAAGACGATCAGATACGGCGGCTGGCCGAGAAGGTTTACAACGATCTGCATGCGGATGGCCTGATCTCGGTTCGTGGCGAGCGGTCTGCCGCGATTGAGGGGATTTTCAGCGCCATCAGGCAGAACTTTGACGCGGAACAGACCTTGGAACGGGATGCGGAACGGTTGCTGGACGAAACCATCGCGTCCATGGGGCGTGGCGCAGCCGACATTGACCGACGGCGGATGCTGAAGATGATCAAGGACAAGTTGGCCAAGGAACGGAAAATAGTCCTGTGAGGTGTTGAGCATGTCATTATCGGAAGACAGGATTTCAACCATTGCCCATCAGATCGTCAAGCATATCTGGCGAAACGATCTGGCCGACGTAAGCGATGACAGCCGGGCGCTGGCCAGGGTCAAGCAATCCCTGGAGGCTTTCTTCGGCTCGATGAACGAGATCGAGGAGGCGGTGCGCGCAAAACTGCGCAACAAGGCTCCCGGCAGTCGTGACTATGACGTGCTTTATCAAAAATTCTACCATGACGAGATGGTCCGGAGAGGCCTGTGAAAGCCCGTTTGCTTGCCGCGCCGTTTCTGCTGCTGCTACTGCTTCTGGCGGGATGCGCCGCATCGCCCAAAACGAGAAGTTACGGGGTCCTCGACCCGCGCCTGGAGCGCGAGGTGCTGTATATTGTCCCCTTTGACGCCACGCTGGTACCGCCCGACTTCGGCGGCCCGATTTTCGATCAGTTCGTGGATATTCTCAACGCCCGCCGCAAGCAAACCAGGGTCGGACGTTTCGTTATCCTGAAAGAGGAATTGAAAGAGGTCGAGCCGGTCTGGCTGATCAAGCAGAACTATGTGTCCGGCGACATCTGGGGCTATGTGGAAAGCTCCGGCTGCTGTTCCACCGATATGAAGGTCAAGTCCCGCATATATCTCTACGAGCCGGGCAAAAACATGCCGACTCTGGAGGTTTTTGTCCCGGTCGAAAGTTTTTTCGAGCATGACCGTTCGACGCTGGAGGCCGCCAGAGCCCGCATGGGCAAAAAACTGGCCGAGGAGCTGGCGGACGCGGTGATCAGGAAGCTGACTCCATAGCAGGATTGCATCCGGCAGAGCGGGCCAGTCGGACCGATTATCAATTTGAACAGACATCTGGCCATGGGCTGACAGCCCACGGCTTTTTTCACGAAAGGCATCCGCATGTCGTTTTTTTCAAGATCGATCCTGATCTCACTCGCAGCAACATCGTTAGTTTCGTCCACGATCATATCATCCGGCGCCGATGAACTGTTGTCTCGCGCCGCCGGGCAGTTCCGCGAGAAGGATTATGTCGCGGCGTTTACCCTGGCCGAGAAATCGGTCGATTTGCCGCAACGCTCGTTTTTGAGGGGAACAGCGGCGCTGCGGGCCGGCAAAGCGGCCGAAGCTGTGCCGCTGCTGCTGGAGGCGGAACAGAAACTGCCGCTGTTGGCGGACTACAGCACACTTTACTTGGCCGAAGCGCTATTGAAGCTGAAAAGATATCCCGAGGCGGCTTCCAGGGCGGCTTCGATCCCTAAATCATATCCCGCTTCCCAGCTGCTGCGCCGTTCGGAAAAGCTCTACGCCGACATCCTGTTCGAAAGCGGTGACTACAAGGGCGCGCTCAAGGCGTTCCAGTCCTTTGTTGAAAAATACCCGACCGGAGCCGATTCGGTCGATGCTATCTATCAGACCGCCAGCTGTCGGGAAGAGCTTGGCAACCAGGCTGGAGCGTTGCAGACCTACCGGAGCCTGTGGATCAACAACCCGGTCACCACGCAGGCACAAAAATCCGAGGAGAGAATCAGGTCGCTGGAAAAATCCGGATTCAGAGTCAGCCCCTACAGTGCGGACGAACTGCTCAAACGCGCTTCATATCAGTATTCACGTAACGAATTTACAGCGGCCCTCAAAACTCTGGGTTCAATAGAGCTTAAAGACCAGCCCAGGGACGTGGTCTGCAGGATAGATCTGAAAACCGGCGTGGCCCTGTATCGACTGAAACAATATAAACAGGCGGAAAAGCACCTTGCCAGGGCCACCTCAAGTCCACTGGCCGGAGTCGCTTCAGAAGCCCGTTTCTGGATGGCCAAGTCGCTGGAACGACAGAATCAGAATGAGCGCGCCATCGCGATTTATACTGAGTTGGCTGCCGGGGGGCGCAAGCAGGAATACTCCGACGACGCCATCATGGAGGCCGCCGGGCTGAAACGGGGTCTGGGGCAATATGCCGCAGCAGCCAGACTATACGAACAGCTGGTCAAGGTGTTCCCCGATTCCAAATTCATCACAAATGCGGTCTGGGAGGCGGGTTGGTGCTCGTACCTGTCGGGAGATTATCCGGCGGCTATTGAATCGTTCAAAGTGGTGCTGAAGGATGAAGCACAGCGCGAGAAGGCGCTCTACTGGCTGGGACGCTCACTGGAAAACAGCCATAATGACGATGCCGCTACGTGGTACCGCGTGCTGCTGGATGAATTCCCGGCCGGATTCTATGCCACCTGGCACCGCGAACAGAAGGGGTTGAAAGACTCCCGTGAAACCCTGGGGGCGCGCAATCCGCTGGCGGAGCTGCCCTTGCCGGCCGGGTTTGAAAAACCGCGCCTGCTGGCTTCGCTAGGGTTGGCGGAGGAGGCCCGCCGGGAGATGTCCGCCGCCCGAAAGAAAGCCGGTGACAAGAGGGGACTCCTTCCGGGAGTGGCCAGGGTTTACCTGGAGATGGGGGACTATAGTTCGGCGATATCGCTCTTCATGCAGAGTCGCCCGGTGGTCTGGGAAAAAGGGACATTGCCGTTCTGGACCGCCGGTTACCCGCTGGCTTATACCGGGCTGGTCCGTCAAAATGTTGCCGAGAACGGTCTTTCCGAGGGGTTGGTGTATGCGCTGATTCGCGCCGAGAGCGGTTTTTCCCCGGCGATAAAATCACATGCCGGGGCTATCGGGCTGATGCAGATGATGCCGGCCACCGCCAGGCAGACCGCGCGGGAGAAGGGGACTTTCAACCCGTTGCGCCTGACCTCGCCGGAATATAACATCAAGCTGGGAACAAAGCATCTGCGTGACCTGATGAAAGAGCAACAGGGAGATGTGGTTCATGTCGCTGCGGCCTATAATGCCGGATCAGGGGCTCTGGAACGTTGGAAGACGAATCTGAAGGGTCTTAAGAAAGATGAGTTCATCGAGAGCATCCCCTATCGGGAAACCCGTGATTACGTCAAGAAGGTCTATGCCGCTGCGGCTACCTACCGCCAGTTGTACGGCCTGAAGTAGGGGCGATCCTCGTGATCGCCCTTTTGCCATCATCCATAAACGGGCAAATTCCGGTCTTGCCCCAACCAAATCAGGACTGCACGTAGACCACCGACACCCGCTCCAGATAGTCTTCCAGGCGTTGTAACTGGGTGCGGATTGTTTCACGATCAGCCGCCATAGAGTCCTCCATTAACGTGAATGACTGATCCCGTAATATAATGAGCCCGTGTCGCTAAAAACGCTACCACATCCGCCACCTCTTCGGCCTTACCCAACCGGGCCAG